>CAMWQF010000284.1 GCA_947176285.1 uncultured Porphyromonadaceae bacterium | reverse complement strand
AATACACAAAATAGTCGGACTAAACCCGAACTAATTTCGGCTATCTATAAACGACTGCAAAATTAATATATTTTTTTTAATTTTTTACAAAAAAAATCAAAAATTTTCCATCACAATAGGAAAAACAATAAAGTTTGCTTAAAGTTTTAGTAGATTGAAAAAATTATGAGGTTGTTTAGACTTATTAATTAATCAAGATTTCGTCAGATTAATCAACATCTACCTTCAATCAAAGCAAGCAAAGCAGGCAACGCTTCTTCAGCGGGAATATTCTTTTTTACCAGTTCCTTACCTTTATATATAGAAACCCTGCCGGGACCAGCACCCACATATCCATAATCGGCATCCGCCATCTCACCGGGACCATTCACGATGCATCCCATAACACCAATCTTCAATCCCTTGAGATGAGAAGTATGTGCCTTCACTTCTGCAAGAGTCTTCTGAAGATCGAAAAGTGTGCGTCCGCATCCCGGACATGCAATATATTCTGTCTTCGAGATACGCAGACGGGCAGCCTGAAGAATGCCAAGCGCGACACTCTTCACCTCCTCCTTCGAGAATTTCTCGGAAGCCACAATGCCAATGGCAGAAGCATAACCGCCGAGCAAGATCGGACCAAAGTCGGCTGCTGCTTGAATCTGAAGGTCTTCCAAATCTTGAGTTAAGAATCCCATCATTACAATCACCGGATTCTTGCCGCCAAGAGCAACAAAACGATCTATCCAACTCATTATGGCACCGGGGCGATTGAGGGAAGATGTGGTGAGCACCACCGGGAGGTCGTCGGCATACAAAGCAGGCTGCATAGCAGTGGAAACATAATGCCAATCCGGATCTAATGAGAAGTCGACATCCATAACAGGGAACTCGTCGTATTGCATCTTCACTGCGTAGTCGCGTGCATTACCTGGAAGCACCTTCTCAGGCTCCGGCACAGGCTCTTGACCTTTCCTTTCTTCGATGTAGTCTCGCAACTTCACAGCCACCGGTATCTCACACTCGGGATCCTCGCTGAGCGACACGCGTATCGTGTCGCCTATACCTTCTGAAAGAAGAGTGCCAATGCCAACTGCACTTTTAATTCTACCATCTTCTCCGTCGCCGGCTTCAGTAACTCCCAAATGCAGAGGGAAGTGCATATCTTCCTTTTCCATAGCAGCTGCAAGCAAGCGGACAGTCTCCACCATAACAGTGACATTTGATGCCTTCACGGAGATGACAATATTGTCAAAATTCTCTTCGCGTGCGATACGGAGGAACTCCATCACTGACTCCACCATTCCGGCAGGGGTGTCGCCATAACGGCTCATAATGCGGTCGGAGAGAGAACCATGGTTTACTCCGAGACGCACACATGTGCCGTTTTCCTTACATATATTAAGGAACGGCACAAATTTGGAGCGAATTTTCTCAAGTTCAAGCGCGTATTCCTCATCAGTGAAATCCAGTTTTTGGAATGTGCGGGCAGCGTCTACGAAGTTGCCGGGGTTTATGCGCACCTTGTCGCAAGTCTTTGCAGCCTCAAACGCGGCGTTCGGGTTGAAATGGACGTCTGCCACGAGCGGCACATCGCAACCACGCTCTACAAGGAGAGCCTTGATGTTTGCCATATTGGAGGCTTCCTTCACACCCTGAGTGGTGAGGCGCACAAGTTCACCGCCGGCTTCAGCAATGCGCAATGCTTGGGCGGCACTGGCTTCAGTGTCGTTGGTGTTGGTGTTGCACATTGACTGGATTCGGATAGGATTTTCTCCCCCTATCTCTACGTTTCCGGCTTTGGCAATACTGCTTTTTCTGCGAGAGTAATTGTATTTTGACATGTGTTGAATAATGTGCGACCCCTCCGGGGTCGAATTCATATATATCGGATCAGAATCCCGGAGCTTATGCTCCGGGTTAACAATATCTAAAGCCCTCCGGGCTTTATCATGCCTTCAAATTATTCTCAATTAGATTTGATTTTCCATTCGACTCCATTCTTGGTGTCCTTGACATCGAAGCCGAGGGCGGCGAGGCGGTCGCGGATGAAGTCGCTGGTTGCCCAGTCTTTGGCAGCTTTCGCATTCTTGCGGACATCCATCAATAAGTCTACCGCCCCTTCAAATGCCTTTGTCTGCGCAGTATTGCTGTCGGCACCTGCATTATCAACGCGAATGCCAAGAAGATCAATCAGGAATGTCTTGAAGAGATCTTTCAATTTGTCAATGTCGGCGGCATCAAGCGTGATCAGACCGTCGGATGCCTGGTTGATGTATCTGCAAGCATCGAACAATTCTGCTATCACCATAGGGGTATTCAGGTCATCATCCATTGCCTCATAGCACTTGGCAGCGAAATCAGGCAACTCCACACTTGACTTTTCAGCAGGAACAAGAGCCTGAAGGCGGCGATAACCGTCGAGCATCTTCTGAAGAGCCTTGTCGGCTGCCTCCAGAGCCGCATCAGAGAAATCAACAGTGCTTCTGTAGTGAGCCTGCAGGATAAAGAAGCGGATTACCATCGGAGAATAAGGACGAGAAAGAAGCGGATGCTCACCCTTGAAGAACTGCTCGAGAGTGATGAAATTGTTATAGCTCTTGCCCATCTTCTTTCCGGCGATGGTGATCATATTATTGTGCATCCAGTAGCGAACGGTGTCATGGCCTTTTGCGGCTACGCTTTGGGCAATCTCACATTCATGATGCGGGAACATGAGGTCCATGCCGCCACCATGTATGTCAAATTCCTCACCGAGATATTTCTCACCCATTGTGGAGCATTCGAGGTGCCAACCCGGGAAACCTTCGCTCCAAGGAGATGGCCAATGCATGATATGCTCCGGGGCTGCTTTCTTCCAAAGCGCAAAGTCAAGAGGATTGTGTTTTTCGTCTTGTCCGTCGAGTTCGCGGGTCGTGCTCAGAAGGTCTTCGATATTGCGGCCTGAGAGTTTGCCGTAGTTATGATCCTTATTATATTTAGCCACATCGAAATAGACGGAGCCTTTGCTTTCATATGCATACCCTGATTCGAGGATCTTCTTCACGTATTCTATCTGCTCGATGATATGTCCGGATGCATGGGGCTCGATGCTCGGCGGGAGCACATTGAGTGCTTCCATGTCATGGTGGTAGCGATTTAGGAAATATTGCACCACTTCCATTGGCTCCAGCTGCTCAAGGCGGGCTTTCTTGGCAATCTTGTCTTCACCGGAGTCGGCATCATGCTCGAGATGGCCAACGTCGGTGATATTACGCACATAGCGCACCTTATAGCCAAGATGGGTCAGATAGCGGAATAGGATATCGAAAGTGATTGCCGGACGTGCATGCCCCAGGTGGGCATCGCCATATACCGTAGGACCGCATACATACATGCCGACTCTCCCCTCATGGAGGGGCTTGAACGGCTGCTTGACCCTACTCAGAGTATTGTAAATGTATAGCATAAATATAATTGAGAGTTATTCTTAATTGAGAATGGAGAATTGAGAATGGAGAATAATCAGACTGGTCGGACATGTCAGACTGGTCAGACTTGTCGGACTGGTCGGATTTAATTCTCAATTCTCAATTCCCAATTCTCAATTATTTATCAGTTGTTGCTGAAGCCGTTCTGACCCGGGCGGCGCTGTGAGATTACACCGAATTTGTCTTCATATTTCTTCACGTTGTCGCTGAGTGCGTGGAGAAGTTGCTTGGCATTTTCGGGGCTCATGATGACGCGGCTTACTACCGGAGCCTGTGGCATGCCGGGGGCTGCAAAAATGAAATCAATGAGGAATTCGTTGGGACCATGACCGATCATCGCGAGGTTGGAATATTTGCCGTCAGCCACTTCGGGGCGGAGCTGGATCTGAAGTTGATTTTGGTTTTGGTTTTCTTGCTGTGCCATAATTTTATGTTTAATGCATAATTCATAATGCATAATGCATAATTATATGCGGGTTTATGTTTATGATTGGGATGCGAAATTAATAAAAATTTGGGAATCTTCCAAAAAAAAGTTCTACCCCTCCGGGGTAGATGATGGAATGAAGCCACTACCACCCCGAGCTACCGCTCGGGGTTAACAAGATAAAAGCCCTCCGGGCTTTCGGATGATGGGATGAAGCCACTCCATCCCCGAGCTACCGCACGGGGTTAACAAGATAAAAGCCCTCCGGGCTTTCGGCTGATGGAATGAAGCCACT
>CAMWQF010000283.1 GCA_947176285.1 uncultured Porphyromonadaceae bacterium | reverse complement strand
AATGCTCCCATAGCTAAACTTGACTTGTTCATTTTCTTGTCTTTTTGTTATTGGGTTTATTTGAATTAGTTAATTTCTTTTTATTGTTAGAGTTGTGACGTTCAGTGGGATGATACCCGGGATATAGAGCCGAAATGAGATCTGGGCGATGAAGCCTTCTCAATTCATCCGTAATCTGAGCTTTCATGTCCGGTTTATACCAGAAGAAAAACTGACGTTGGGCAAGTTTTTCTTTCTCAGTAGACGCAGTGAATACCTTCTCTCCGGTATAAGGGTGGATACCTGTATAATAGATTTCGCTTGCCACGGTCATTGGTGTAGGAGTGAAATCCTGCACCTGCTCAAGATGGAAGTTTAGGCCTTTTGTGATGCATGCTAATTCAGCCATATCTGTTTCCCTGCATGCAGGATGCGAAGATATGAAATAAGGAATGAGTTGCTGATTTAATCCATGTTTGCGATTTACATTATCAAAAATCTTCTTGAAATCGTAGAATAACTTAAATGATGGTTTTCGCATGCAGTTAAGCACTTTGTCAGACGTGTGCTCAGGAGCCACTTTAAGTCTGCCACTTACATGGTTTGCAATTAATTCCTCAAGATACTCAGCATTGGCACGTGTCTTGTCAGGGGAGTCGGTTGGAGCCATAGCGAGGTCGTAGCGAACACCGCTGCCAATGAAAGATTTCTTGACACCAGGAAGAGCATCAACACTTTTATAGATATCAGTGAGAGGAGAGTGGTCGTTATCCAAATTAGGGCAAGGTTTTGGATGAAGACATGATGGACGGACACATTTTTTACATGCATCTTTGTTTTTGCCACCCATAGCATACATATTTGCAGAAGGACCTCCCAAATCAGATATATAACCCTTAAAATCCTCCATCTGTGTCACTTGCTTAGCCTCCTTCAAAATAGATTCTTTGCTTCGGGAAGCGATAAATTTCCCTTGATGTGCTGAGATTGTGCAGAAAGCGCAACCTCCGAAACAACCCCGGTGCATACAAATAGAGTGACGAATCATATCATATGCCGGAATAATCTTTCCTTTATAACGTGGATGAGGAATTCTAGTGAATGGAAGGTCGAAAGATGCGTCGATCTCTCCTTGGCTCATCGGCTGCCACATTGGATTAATTTGAATCATTTTGTCGCCGGTGGCTTGAAAGATGATTTTTCCGGTCCATTTATTGCTTTCCTCTTCCACGTGCCGGAAGTTCTGGGCTTGTTTTCTCTTGTCTTTTAAACAATCTTCAAAACAATGAAGAATAATAGAATTATCTTTATGAATTTCAGTGATTTTGGGATTGGTGAAAAAAACAGTCTGCGGAATATCAGAGATATCAGATATTTTCTCGCCATTTTTTAGTCTTTCTGCGAGAGCGAGCATTGTTTTTTCACCCATTCCGTAAGAAATCATGTCGGCGGATGAGTCCACAAGGATTGAAGGACGTAATCTGTCTGCCCAATAATCATAATGCGCCACACGCCTTAGGGATGCTTCTATTCCACCGGCAATTACAGGAACATCAGGAAATAAATCTTTAAGAATTTTAGAGTAGACAATAGTTGGATAGTCAGGACGCATGCCATGTTTTCCTCCCGGGGTATATGCATCGTCATGACGAAGTCGGCGGTTGGCGGTATAATGGTTCACCATTGAGTCCATAGCACCGGCAGACACACCGAAGAATAGTCGCGGTCTGCCGAGTTTCTTGAAGTCACGCAGATCGTCGCGCCAATTAGGTTGTGGAACAATTGCGACCTTATAGCCGGCTTTTTGAAGAGTACGACCGATGACAGCAGCCCCAAAAGATGGATGATCCACATAAGCGTCTCCGCTGAATATGATTATGTCGGCTTTATCCCAACCGAGCATTTTCATCTCATCAGCAGTAGTAGGAAGAAAATCAGTTTTCTTATACATGTTCATCCGTTTCTTTTGCAGTTACGAGATCCTTAAGAGCAAGAAGTTCATCGCGCAGACGAGCAGCCTCCATGAAGTCCATTGCTTTGGCAGCCTTAGTCATGTCGGCTTGAACTTTAGCAATGCGGGCTTTAAGGTCGGATGTGCTCATATATTCTACAATCGGATCTGCGACAAGTGCATTTTCCAGATGTTCTTCCTCCACGTAAGCACGAGGTTCTGCTTTGGGAATATTAATTGATTTATTCTTGCTTCCAGGTTTAGATACGCTGGGTTTTGCAGGTGAGTAATTGTTGTTGTCTTCAGTAGTGCCTTTATATAGGTCAATAAGGTCGGTGTTTGTTTTCTTTACAATTGGAGTTGGAGTAATTCCATGTTGCTCATTGTAAAGCATTTGTTTTGCTCGTCTGCGTTCCGTCTCGTCAATGGTTTTCTGCATTGAATCGGTGATTTTGTCAGCATACATGATGACCATGCCGTTGACATTTCGAGCAGCGCGACCGGCAGTCTGGGTAAGAGAACGATGATTTCGTAGAAAGCCTTCCTTATCTGCATCCAAGATTGCGACAAGCGAAACTTCCGGCAAGTCTAATCCCTCACGAAGGAGATTTACGCCGATGAGCACATCATATGTCCCCTCTCTGAGGTCATTGAGGATACGAATTCGGTCGAGTGTGTCCACATCAGAATGGATATATGCACTTCTTACTCCGAATGTCTGAAGATGGGCATCAAGTTCCTCAGCCATTCGCTTTGTCAAAGTTGTGACAAGAGTTCTTTCACCACGTTCGATACGGAGTTGGATTTCTTCGAGAAGATCATCTATCTGATTCATAGAAGGCCGAACCTCAATTTCCGGATCAAGGAGACCTGTAGGACGAATAATCTGCTCAGTCACGATACCTTCAGACTTTTGCAGTTCATAATCACCCGGGGTGGCACTGACATATATGGTTTGCGGTGTCAGACGTTCAAATTCATCGAATTTTAGAGGGCGGTTGTCAATGGCAGCCGGAAGTCGGAACCCATATTCCACAAGATTAAGTTTTCTTGCGAGGTCGCCCGAATACATACCTCGAAGTTGGGGTAGAGTCACATGGCTCTCGTCGATGATTGTGAGGAAATCTTTCGGAAAATAGTCGAGAAGGCAGAATGGACGCATTCCCGGTTCTCGACCATCGAAATAACGGGAGTAATTTTCAATTCCGGAACAATGACCCAATTCTTTTATCATTTCCAAGTCATAGTTCACCCTCTCAGTGAGACGTTGGGCTTCAAGGAAACGACCATCATTTCTGAAAAATTCTGCTTGGGTACCCAAGTCAACTGCAATTTGGTTTACAGCGTTATTGGTCCTTTCCTTGCTTGCAACAAATATGTTGGCAGGATATATGTTGAAACCGTCGAGTTCACTTAGAATGATACCGGTTTGTGGATCGACAGTCTGAATTTTCTCTATTTCATCTCCCCAGAATACAACACGTAGTTGAATATCTTCAAAAGAGAGTTTTATGTCGACAGTATCTCCTTTTACTCTGAATTCACCGCTGCCAAGGTCAATTTCAGTTCTGCTATAGAGAGAATCAACAAGTTGACGCAGGAAAGCATTACGCGAAATTCTCTGACCAAGTTCAATTCTTACAACGCTTTTGGAGAAATCTTCGGGATTTCCCATACCGTATATGCAACTGACAGACGAAACCACTACTACGTCTCGTCTACCACTAAGCAGAGCAGCGACAGTAGAGAGACGGAGTTTCTCGATTTGGTCGTTGATCATCAGGTCTTTCTCGATATATTTATCGCTTGAGGGAATATATGCTTCCGGTTGATAATAATCGTAGTAACTTACGAAATATTGTACAGAATTATCCGGAAAGAAGTTTTTCATCTCTCCGTAAAGTTGCGCGGCAAGAGTTTTGTTATGGCTAAGAATAAGAGTAGGGCGTTTCACTTGCTGAATCACGTTAGCCATAGTGAAAGTCTTGCCACTGCCGGTAACGCCAAGAAGTGTCTGAGAAGGATGCCCGTTGAGTACACCCTCCGAGAGTTCGGCTATTGCTTCCGGCTGATCACCGGTCGGCTTATACTTAGAAGTAATTTTAAAATCCATATTATAGTGATGTGCACAATATGTGACAGTGGAAGTTACAATTTATTTATTTCATCTATGGAAAGACCGGTAGCCTCAGATATTTCGTTAGGAGAAAATCCCATTTGCTTAAGTTTGATGGCAGTTTTCCTGACTCCTACGGATTCTCCTTTAACAAAACCAGCAGTTTCTCCTTT
>CAMWQF010000282.1 GCA_947176285.1 uncultured Porphyromonadaceae bacterium | reverse complement strand
GCCGGATATACTTTCATACGGCAATCAGGGAATTCACGACTCAGAGTGGCGGCAAAGCCATAAAATAATGGATCTCCAGAAGCAAATACTACAATATTGCTATACTGAGCATATTCTATCCACACTTTATCCAAAGGAACGACAATGTCTATCCATACACAGTCTGCCGGCAAAATATCTTTTACTATCTCATGATGTCGTCTTCCCCCTGAAAAAACATGACCGGAAGCAATCACTTCCCTCACTTCGGGAGTAAACCACTGACTGCGGCTATCGGACAGTCCTATTACTGTAAACTGCTTATTAGACATCTCTTCCGGGTCTTAACTGCTCAGCATCTGGCCAGCAAAGTATAGAATTAACAAGGGTAGCGGCAAGATTGCTTCCTCCTTTTCTGCCTTCGACTATTATCTTAGGGATATCCTTAAATGGCTTTACCATATGTTTACTTTCGCAGACATGCACGAAACCGACAGGAGCAGCAATGATGCCGCAAGGTCTTGCCTTTCCGGAGCGTATCAGGGTGCATAGTTCCATAAGAGCCGTCGGAGCGTTACCGAAAACATAAAGCGCATCCGGATGTTCAGAAACAGCCAGACGTATTCCAGCCTGAGAACGGGTAATATTCATCTTTTTAGCAAGGTCCACTGTTCTCGAATCCGCAAGATAGCATTTCACCGAAATTCCGAGACGTTCCAACGCCCCTTTCCTTATCCCCGATGCCGCCATAGTCACATCCGTGATTATGGTTCTTACGCCTCCCAAGAATAATGCATCATACATCTTTTCTACAGATCCTTCATCAACTCTAACGATATTCTCCATGTCGAAATCTGCTGTGGTATGAATAGCATGCAGAAGAGGCCACTTCCTCCCAAGTGGAATATCCGGATTTGCAAGTTCCCGCTCTATCGTGCGGAAACTTTCAATCATTATCGACTGACCCACACCTGCGTCTGCCTGCGGTTCAGATCCATAATACCCTCTAGGCGTCACCATATTCCCATCAAACCGGAAAGTCTGAGAATTGCCTATGATGACAATCGTAAACATATCCACATCTTCCGGATCAAAATCCCTCAATGATGTGACCGAGACTTTCTGTCCATCCCTTCCTGCCTGATGCACATACCCTACCGGTGTGTCCGGATTTCTGCACTCAAGAAACAATTCTTTCAATCTGTATAGTTCCCAATATCTTCCATGACTCTTGGGATTATAGACAGCAGTCACGAAATCAGCCTCAGCAGCCGCCTTTATACGCTTCTCTATCACCATCCATGGAGTCATAAGGTCGCTGAGCGATAACACACAGAAATCATGTCCGACGGGCGCCCCGAGCAATGACGCAGCCTTTTGGAAAGCACTGATTCCGGGTATCACTTCTACCTCTATGTCAGAACCTCTCTCTCTAAGCATCTCATACACAAGAGGAGCCATACCATAAATGCCGGCATCTCCTGAACTTATCACCGACACATTCTTTCCATTTTCTGCTATTTCAAAAGCCTTTTCTATACGCGCCTGCTCCTGACGCATCCCATTTTGAATGATTACTGCATCTTCACGAAGAAGAGAAATGATGAATGGGATATAGTATTTGTAACCGACTACAATCTCAGAGTTCCTAAGTGCTTCAATAGCATTGGAAGTCATATCGCCGACATAGCCGGGACCGATACCGATTACAGTTATCTTCGTTTTCATAAATTGTCTACTTTAGTCCTAAGATTCTGAATAATCTGCTTTCTATATCAAATGCCAACCCTTCTCGCTGAAAATACATGCTGATGGCACCATTCAGCGCCAATTCTTCGGGAGTACCAATAGTCACTCCATGAGGTTTGTCAAGTAGCCAAACCTTGTCAGCGATTTGGAGTGCAAGTTCAAGGTCATGGGTGGAAAGAAAAACTGTCTTGTTCCTATCCCGAGAAAGAGACTGGAGCAATTGCAGGATCTCCACCTTGCTGGGATAATCAAGAAATGCGGTTGGCTCATCAAGAAAAATTACAGGCGTCTCCTGTGCCAATGCCTTGGCTATCATCACCTTTTGTCGCTCGCCATCGCTAAGAGTCTGCACCATGCGTCCTCGTAGGCCCTCTATTCCCACTAAGGAAATAGACTCATTCACTATACGCTTATCATAAGCCGACATATGTCCCCAGAAACCTGTATATGGACTGCGTCCCATACCTACAAGTTCATCGACCGACATGTTATTAATGGTGAGGCGCTCGGTAAGAACTACACCAATCACCTTTGCCAAGTCAGATTCAGAATAAGCAACCAGCGGTTGCCCTTCAATCAGAATATCTCCTTTCAGAGGAGGCAGAAACGCCGTCAGAGTCTTAAGGAGCGTTGACTTACCGGCACCGTTCGGTCCTAATAAGCAGGTCAGTTCTCTTGAATATAGCGAAGCGTTTATATCTCTTGTAATGACATTCGTATGCTTCCTGTCAGAGTAACCGGTATCCAGACCTATGACCTTAATGGTTTCATTCGTTTTCATCACACATCGTTTTTACGCTTATTGAACAATACCCACATCACGACAGGAGCACCTACAAGTGCAGTGACAGAATTGACCGGAAGAGCGCCCTCGAAACCGGGCATTCTTGCTATGAGGTTGCACAGCAACGCCAGTGACGCTCCACCCAACAACGAAGCCGGGAGTATCACCGCATGATTGGATGTATGAAAAAGACCTCTGCAGATATGCGGAACAGCAAGGCCCAGGAAGACTACGGGACCACAATAAGCAGTCACGACAGCGACAAGCACTCCCGAACATCCGATTACTAAAAGTCGCGCCCTCTTTATATTCAATCCCAAGTTTTTAGCATACGAGTCTCCTAAAAGAAGAAGATTGAGAGTTTTAATTAGGAAAAAGGAAATAGGCAGCAGCACAAGCATTAATATAATGAATACGGAAGTCTGTCCTCCGGAAACTCTTGAAAAACTTCCAAGTCCCCATATCACATATGCCCTGATATCTTCCTCTGCGCTGAAGAATTTTAACACTCCGATGATGGCATTGGCAATATAACCTATCATTACTCCCATAATGAGAAGAGTGACATTGCCTCTCACCTTCTGCGCTACAAAAGCAATAAGCGCCATGATGAGCAATGAACCAACAATCGCTGACAGCGTGATGGTAACCTCCCCAATTACACCAAGTTTACTCAGTGCTACACCACCAATACTTCCTGAAAGAAGAACTACACAAGCCACACCAAGACTGGCACCGGAACTTATTCCGAGCACCGATGGTCCGGCAAGGGGATTGCGGAACACAGTCTGCATAAGCAAGCCACTTACTGCAAGTCCTGCCCCAGCCATCATCGCTGTCAGAGACTGCGGCAACCTTGACTTAAGTATAATATTTGTCCATATCACATTTCCGTCATCGCGACCAATAAGTATTCCTACTATTTCATCCATAGGTATACTGACCGAACCTAACAGAAGATTCAGTATGAAGAACCCAACAATCGAGAGTCCCAACAACATCATAAGGACAATAGTACTGCTTCTACTCATTTCAAAATATGGTAATATTCAGGTTTGTGATCCGGCAGAAGTTCAGGATGAAACACGTGGATAAAATCAGCCAACACAATTTCAGGCTCCACCGGCATACTCTCGTAAAAAGGCACTTCCTTCATGTTGCAATAGATGACTCCATGATTTTTCCAAGCATCGAAATCAGTGTACCTGTTATCCTGCTCTTTGAGGACATTATAACTATAGTCACCGTCAAAACTATTGACAATTCGCCAGTAGTCTGCATGTGCGGCATTGGTGTAGACTGTCTCATAGTCAAGTGTTACGCCGCCTGATTCCTCATTGTCTTTCAAGAAATATTCGCCGCCTGCATCCCGGAACAACTGGGCGAGGAAACTCTTGCCTCCCACAGCATACCAATTGCCTCCCCGCATTTCGCCGCTGAACACAGCAGGACGATTCTTCACAGTGTCTACCTTAGCCTTAAGTGCGTTATATCTGCTTTCTATACCCTCAAATGTAGAATTTGCAAGAGAAGCATTACCTGTCAATAAACCGACCACCTTTATCCACTCTGCTTGACCCAATGGCGACAGTTCCTTATATCCGAGATGAGGAATCATCGGTATGTCTACATTACGGATAGCATCGTAGCCCCCTCGCTTGAAAGGCGAGATGAAAATCACATCCGGATTTATCGCCATTATCACCTCATTGTCGAAAT
>CAMWQF010000281.1 GCA_947176285.1 uncultured Porphyromonadaceae bacterium | reverse complement strand
GATAGTGGGTTTCCACTGCAAAGTTAATAAATATTTTATAAAAATAAAAATATGAACGAAGTAAAGATTCTGAATTCGGGTGAAAAGTTCGCCCATGTATCGGTTGGAAGCCTTAAAGGTTTCGAGGGTAAGCAGTTTGTAAAGGATGCTGCAGGTGAGACATCATGTGAGATTTCCTTCGGGTCACTTCCTACGGGACAGGCTGTTCCATTCTTCCACAGCCACAAGGAGAATGAGGAGAATTATATCATTCTCTCAGGTGCTGGAAAGTTTCAGGTAAACGGCGATGTGTTTGATGTGGCTGAAGGATCTGTAATCCGCGTTGCTACAAACTGCGACCGCAACCTTAAATGTACATCGGAAGAACCAATGGTCTACATCTGCATCCAGGCTAAGGAAGGAAGTCTCGGTGGCTACACTATGACAGATGCAGAGATCACAGAACGCCAGAATCTTCTATAATTATTAAAATATCAAATGAGGGTGCAGTTCTAAATGTAACTGTACCCTCATTTGATATTTTTAAGTATTTCCCCTAATTAATCTTTATCACTCCTAATAATATGTAAAATGGCAAATACTATTATAAAAGTATCTGCCATTTTTATTTATTTTGATTCTACATGAATGTAGTAACATTCTTTCTTGGACATGTCTTCATCAGGAAGTCGATGCATTATAATTGCCCTTGTGGTCTCATTTTCGTATAGTTTACCCGGTATGTCCACCGGTGACAGTAGTTTGAATATATTCTTTATATTTGATTTGTCATATTCGACTCTTTGTCCCATATGAGTCCACAGCAACTGGCTGAGTCTGGCTTCCTGCCAGTTAAGAATAATGTCGTCGCTCCAGTTGTCGCGGTATTTCACATAAATATCTACAGACTTGATCCCGTCAATTTCAATGGGGGTAGTAATATTATACTCAAAGTAGGTGTTTAGTTGGCAGTGAATTGTTTGAACACCATCTTGTTTAGGAATAGTTTTGCAATTCGACCAGTCAAAACATAGAAAATCTCTATCCTTCAATTCAAAAGAGACAGAATCTGAGCATATTACGCGACCATTTTTGTATCCTTTCAGTATAGTCTTATGAAATCCGGAGTCAAAGAAGTAACTTCCCCATTGAGTCACCAGATGTTCAGTCAATGTAGAGCCATTTCTCTTTCTTTCGTATACTTTGAATGTTTCCGGAAATGCCGGAGAACTCCATGTTATTGAATCATAATACTGATAGCGTTGGGTTCCGAATTCTTCGTATTGTCCGTCTGGCAGCAGTATCCTGAATCCAAGAAAATCGAAAGGTGCCGGGGTATTGTAAGTATCTGGATTCTCATATGGATCTCCATTAAAAGAGAAACAATCATATAGAGATAATTTGAACCTACAGTTTTGAAGAATATTATTGTTGTCGAAGAGAATCGAGGTGTCATGGTTATTGGCAAACACAAATTCTTTAGTTTCAATTTCTTCAAGAATATTTTGGTCAGATATTATCGTGATGGTATTTATTCCATCCTCGGCACATGGGATAATAGTGCTTCCGTTGCCGTCTGAATCAAGATCCACCATCCTGTTTAGTGACTCATAATTAGCTCCGAATTCAATCTCATTTCTTATTCTAAGTCTATTGTCTGCAAGGAAGTTACGACATTCTGCTCTCACTTCTTTTTTCTTTGGAAAGTGAAGGTTGATTTCTAAATTTTCACTCTGAGCAAGTTCTCTGTAGATTGCACACATATATAGGGAATTCATGCTTTCATCGAAATCGCTTGGCATTAAGAATTCCTCGGATGACAGTGCATTGAGATCTGCAAAAAGATAATAACTTTCTGTTGCACCGGCTGCGGGATCACTCTTTTTTTCAGGTTCGAAAAACAATCTATATCTACCGTTGCTGTCTGTCTTGGTCTTTGCTTTATGGAGTGTAGTTTGCGAACCAAGCCAATAACTTCTCTTATAATCGATGTATACAGGAATATTAGCCAACGGTTTGCCTGAGGTCGTAGTTACAGTTCCTGAAATGATGACGCTGGTAGGTGTTGGTTCGAGAATAAAATCATCTTTCTCAGTGCATGCCGATACTATAATTGAGCATATTACTATCAAAACAGTATGCAAATAAATTTTCATAATCACTCCAAAAATCTTAGTAACTGAGATTGTTTATATTGTAGTTTATTTCAGGCTAATTAATTGCAAGAAGGCTTCGCCAAGAGGCACGAGAAGGTCGTGTCCTTTAGCGTTAAGATGAGCAGTGTCATTTGGACCCTGGAAATATTTAGCTCGGAAATCAGGATTATTAACGTCGATCACTCCTAACGCCGCCATGTCGAGAACCGGTATCGCACGTTTGCCACAAGCCTTTATTATCTGTGCATTTACTTCAGTGAACCCGGGACGGTCTACAGCCCAGGGTGTCACAAATGCTAAGCGCGCAGAAGGAAATTTTTCTTGAATTCCCTCCAGTAGGGAATCAAGACCTGAACAGAACTCATCCCAAAGATCTTCTTCTGCATGTTTAACTACATATTCTGCATCATTATGACCGGCAATTATCACTATAAAATTAGCAGAATCGGGAATTTCAGTCTTATAACGTTCTGTCATGGCAGGACCGAATCCGTCTTTAGTGCGGTCAAAAGCTATGGAGCTTCCGTTGCGACCGCAATTCACATAATTCATTCCAAGATTGGCAGCAGCCTTAGCATGCCAAGCCTCTTCAGCCGGTCGACGGTGGTTTTTGACATAACTGTCTCCTAGAAAAGCAATGGTCTTTCCGGAGAGATCGTTATCACCTGCGAATGCAGAAAATGCTGTCGCAAATGCAAAAATAGCAATGATGAGTTTTTTCATGATTCCTAATAAATTTGTTCTGTGCAAAATTAAATCATTTTTTTGTTAAATGCAAATTCAATATTAATATTGCTAGCCTATACGAATGATATCGCTGCAGTAGGGTAGGATTGCTGATCGGTGAGTAACTATCAGTATTGTATGGGATTCTGCCTTTTCAGACAATCTTTGCATCAGAATCTTTTCAGTGTCTTCGTCGAGCGAAGCGCTTATTTCATCTAGGAGCAGTATGGATCCGGGTTTCAGAAGCCCACGAGCGATCGCGATACGTTGCGCTTGTCCTTCGCTGAGCCCTGTGCCATTCTCGCCACACTTAGTCTCCAATCCAAATTTTAATTCATAAACAAAATCGGCGGCAGCAGCATGAAGAGCCTCCTTTATTTCCTCTTCAGTTGCATCCGGTTTTGCAATCTGTAGGTTTTGTCTAATTGTACCACTCAGCAGACTATTTCCTTGAGGTACATATACCATAATACTTCGCGTAGCAGCAGATACGGGAAGAAGGATCTCTCTATCTCCTGATTCTGTAAACAGTTCTATTTCTCCTTCATCTTGCTTCAGCAAAGCAAGAATTAACCGAAGAAGTGTGCTTTTCCCGGCTCCGGTCTCTCCCATGATGGCAGTCTTGCTTCCCGGATAAAAAATATGATTGTATTGATAAAGAATCGGATGCTCATTCCCCGGGTATGCAAAGGAAACATTTTTAAATGATATACCAACTGCTTCCTGTACCATGAAGGTATCATCTTTTGAAGATTCATCCTCTATTGGAATTCTTTCAATATCCAAAATGCGAGCGAATGCGGTGTGAGAATGTATCAATCCGGGTAAGAGTCTTGCCAATTCTGCTAACGGACGTTGGATTTGTCCGGCAAGTTGAAGATATGCGGTCATTACCCCGAATGTGACCGTACCTTTATATAATCCCATAATACCCCACAAGAATGCAGCGAGATACCCCGACTCAAAACCGGCTATTATTGCAGTGCGAGAAAATGTCGTGATGTCTATACGTTTTCGCATTGTGTTGTATCTTGCATGGTGCATAGAGGAAATTGCCTCCAATGTCCGGGATGTATGCCGATAAGTCAACAATAGTATTCTATGATGAAGACTTTCCTGCATCTTTTCCTGAAGCCTGCTTTCGATACCACGTATCCGACGTGTCAGAAGTCTCATTTTCTTAAAGAAAGTTTTCCCTGCAAATAAGAATATCGGTAATAAAAGTAATAATATGATTGCAAGAACAGGACTGAAATACCAAAGAAAGAGAAATGCCCCAATAAGTTGGAAAATTGCTATGATTATAGTTGGCACTGTTCGACACAGACATTCGGAAATAACACGACAGTCTTCCGTAAGACGAGAAAGAAGATCTCCCGAGTGATATTTCTCCTTGCCGCTCCAGGAAGCCATCATCAGT
>CAMWQF010000280.1 GCA_947176285.1 uncultured Porphyromonadaceae bacterium | reverse complement strand
AAATACAGCCCGAGGCATCCGATCCCGGATAGACCTCAGACATATCCAACACCGTCATCCCACATAAAAATGCCCACAAAGCATTACTCGATTATGCCGAATCGTAAATGAAACTTGATAATTTATCATTCATCATTGGTGAGAAGTTCCTCTCGGAGGCACGAGCCCTGACGGACCACTCCGAGCCGCGCTCAGAATGGGACGCAGGCTTTCCAGCCTGCTGCTTCCATCCGAAGTCCGGAAAGAGCACAATGACATACTGCCACAACCCATGGAAGGTAATTCTGCATTATGAAATTCATACTGCGCGAAGCGTTAATACTTTAATACAGAGGTGAAGCCTCTAATACTTTGAAGCCCAAAGGGCTTCACTCTTCCATGCATCAATGCATATTTTAATGTATCATGATAATTACGCAGACAGGCATGAGCCCTGACGGACCACTGTCCCCATAATTATGCATTATGCATTCTTTATTATGCATTGAAATAGAGTATTGACCCTTTTGGCCGATGACATGACCATATATTCGGATATAGAATTCATCGCCTTATACTCTCCTCGTCATAGGTGGCGAGGCTCATTGATTTTCTTAAAGAAGTTAATGCTACTTCATGATATAGGCATCCGTTTTGAGGTCATTCCACCCCTCATACGGATGCCTTTTCCTTTTTTAGATTTAAATATGTCTCCTTCGCATGAATTCAGATACGGTGATGGCGGTGGCTGCTGCTACATTTAGCGATTCTGCATGCGGACCTGTCGCAAAACTTGGGATGAGAAGCGGTTGATTTACCTTTTGTCGGAGTTGTTCACTCAGTCCGTTGCCTTCGTTGCCCATGACTACGAATGAAGGAAGTTGTAGGGGAGTGGTGTATATATCTGTGCCGTTAAGCAAAGTCCCGCAAACGGGAATATCAGGGTTCTGTTCTATTATGGATAGCAGATCCTCCTGAGTGAAATCTACCATGCCTATTGCACCCATCGATGCCTGTACGGCCTTCGGATTGAATGGATCAGCACTCCCGGTGCCGATTATGACTCGAGCAACTCCAAACCATGATGCAATCCTCAGTATGGTGCCGAGATTTCCGGGATCTTGCACTCCGTCGAGCATAAGGGTAAGTCCTGATTCGAAATCCTTCTTGCTGAATGGCTTGGATTCCGGAATACGGTAGATGGCAATTACATCAGGAATAGACTGAAACTGAGACAGTTTCTTCATTTCTGATTCAGATACAAAATATACCGGATAATCACTGTATATTTCGTATACGTCAGTGGCTCCGTCCATTACTATTATCGCCTCCGGAGTGAAGAAGCGAATAGTATCAGCCACACATTTCAATCCCTCGGCTATGAACAGACCAAGTTTTTCCCGCTGTTTGCGAGAATTAAGCCGTAAATAGAGATTCAATTTAGTTTTTGACAAAATCATATGCAAATTTATAAAAAAAATCCATTATTTGTATTGCAAACATAGAAAAAATTTGTAATTTTGTGGGAACTTATCTTTACATTAACACTTATTGTGTGAATCAAATTATTGTTTCATGTATTATTGTAGTTTTGTAGGATGAGGTTGGGACTTTTGATTCAGAGGAAGCTTAACAGAGTCCCGGAGGGATAATTCTATTCATAAACTAATCTTTTTAATAAATGAAGAAATTTTTACTACTGACTGGCTTTATGGCAATTAGTCTTGCTTCCTTTGGAGAAGTGACGGAACCGAAAATAATTGATGATGCAATCATCTGCTCGATATCTCCCAATGGTCAATATGCGGTGGCGCAAGGTGCGGTTGGCCTTCGGATTTTCAATCTTACTACCGGTGAAGAATATACACAATATGACGAATCAGTAGATTACGTATATTATGCAGGGGATGGCAATTGTGTAAGCAATAATGGAATCGTGGTGGCTTCTTTACAAGATAACCCGTTTCCATTATATTGGAAAGATGGAAAGTGGAATACACTCCCGGTTCCTTCTTATGCTATGACATCAAATTATGCACAGGCTATAAACGCTGACGGAAGCCGTATGTGTGGCACTCTTAGAATCGCAGGAATGGGAAGCGCGGATGACAAGCTAATGGTGGTGCCATGCGTTTGGAATGCAGAAGGAGATGGATATGGGATGCCAGTGCTTCTTCCTCATCCTGATGTAGATTATTCCGGCAGCATCCCGCAGTATATCACCGCTGTCGACATATCTTCAGACGGAAAAGTAGTAGTCGGTCAGATTCGTGATTCTAATGGTATATTAAGCTATCCAATTATCTATAAAGAGAATGAAAATGGTGAATGGACATATGAGATTCCTCATGAGGATTTAATCAATCCAAACAACTTGGAAGTTGTGCCATTTCCCGGTGAAGGGCCTATCATGCCTCAGTTTGAGTCATTTATGACGCCTGAAGAGATTGACGCATATCTTGAGGCAAGAAAAAAATATGAAGACTCCGGATATATGCTTCCTTGCCCGGAATATTGGGAATTCATGACTCCGGAAGAAATCGCAGCTTATAACGAAGCTGCTGATGAATATAATGAAAAAGCCATGATCTACAATGAGAAGTATGAAAAATGGGCTAATTTTATTCATTCAGTAGTTCTCGCTTCTCCGGATTATGCCTACAATCAGGTGCGTGTTTCGTCGGATGGAAACACAATCGGATGTACTGTTATGACTGAAGGTGGCATTGATCCCTTGACTGGTTTCAGGACCGTTGAGAATTCCGTATGGTTGTTTGACTTGACTTCTGACAAAATTACTAAATATAGTAAAAATGGAGATTTAAATATTTATTATATAGGAAACGACGGAATAGGTATCGGCACTACCTCTGCCGGAACTGTCAGCGATTCTTATATCCTGAAAGATGGAGAGGCGATTGATATTGTAACTTGGATGAATTCTAAAGTCCCTGAGTATGCTTCATGGATCAATGAGAATATGATCTTCCCTTATGAATATTTGGTCGGAGATGTATTGGAGACTGCAGATATAGTGATGACCGGACGTGCCACTGCTACTCCGGATTTCTCAGTAATTTCGCTATCCGTACAAAACATTTGGGATTATTTTGATTACGGTATCGCATATACATTTGATATTAAGACCTCTGATAGTGTTGATGCTATCATGCCGGAAACCCAACAAATGACAATCTTTGATCTTTCAGGACGAAAGCTCAAGAACGCTGATACGCCCGGAATTTATATTATTAACGGGGAAAAGAAAGTAGTTCGTTAATTGACTTGATAAATGATAGGCGAGGTGATTCTTAATTAAGAATTGCCTCGTTTTTGTATGCTTATTCGCATTTTTTCTCTTCGGATTTAAAAAAATCATAGGATAAGTGTGTAAAAATAGAAAAAATTAGTAATTTTGTAGGAGTTTATGTGAATAAGATTATGAAATATATAGGTGCTCATGTAAGTACAGAGGGGGGAGTTGCAAATGCCCCTCTTGAAGCCATAGCCATAGGGGCAAGAAGTTTTGCTCTTTTCACAGGAAGCAGCAACCGCTGGACTTCCAAGGCTATTTCTGACCAAGAAGTTGAGGCTTTTAAGAATAATTGCATAAGAGGAGGGTTCAAGCCGGAACAAATATTGCCTCATGACAACTTTCTTATCAATCTGGGCAGTCCTGATCCCCAAAAATTGCATCTTAGCAGAAAATCTTTCCTTGAAGAGATGAGACGATGTGAACAGCTCGGGCTGACTATGCTGAATTTTCATCCCGGAAGCCATGTCAATGAGATTGAGGAGGAGAAATGTCTTGATCTCATAGCAGAGTCAATAAATCTAACATTAGAACAAACTTCCGGAGTGACCGCCGTTCTTGAATCTACTGCAGGACAAGGAAGCAATCTTGGACATCGTTTCGAACACCTTGCTCATATAATAAGCAAGGTTGATGACAAATCAAGAGTAGGAGTATGCATCGACACTTGCCATACTTATTCCGCAGGATACGACCTTGCAGATGAGGAAGGATATGAGAAAACATGGAAAGAATTTGACGAGATCATTGGTCATGATTATCTAAGGGCTATTCATCTTAATGATGATTTAAGAAAACTTGGATCAAGAATAGACCGCCATGCTGAAATAGGAAAGGGAACTCTTGGAATGGAATTTTTCAAGCGTCTCGTCAACGATCCTCGCTTCGACAATATGCCCATTATCCTTGAAACTCCAAATCCCGCTATATGGCCGGAGGAAATAAAACTTCTTTATCAAATGATAGAAAAATAATATTAACCTAATACATCAAAAA
>CAMWQF010000279.1 GCA_947176285.1 uncultured Porphyromonadaceae bacterium | reverse complement strand
ATAAGCAATGTGTCGGTGCCATTCATGCCGGATGGAAGGGTACTCTTGGCGGTATTGTAGATAATGTGATGGATTTGCTTAAAGAGAGAGGTGTTGATTTGGCTCAACTGAATGTTGCCTTTGGACCATCAATTAGCAAGGACGTATATGAAGTAAGCAAAGAACTTGCTGAGAACTTCATAGAAGCCGGATATAAGAGTTATGTATCTTATCCAAATGGGGAGGAAGAAAAGCCCCATATAGATCTTCAAGGAGTCAATATGGAGCGATTCCTGCAACGGGGTGTGAAGCCTGAAAATATTAAACTTCATTCAAGTTGCAGCTTCAGTTCGAAGATGGATGATGGCACACCATTGTATGTAAGTCATAGAAGGAGTGGTGGAGCGCCTGCTCGCATGCTGTCAAGCATAATGTTGCTCTCGCAATCTGAGACGGATCATTATAGAAAAGTATTCAATCCGGAATGAATAGTTGACACCGGATTTTGACACAGAATTAAGGGGTATAACTTCATTACAGTGATCCCATTTCGTTGAGAATAGGTTCCTAATCATATGCAAAAAAATGATGGTAATGCCAATAGAAGACATTACCATCATTATGTAAAAGTTTTCTGATCGATTATTCTACTTTATCTGCTGACATATCGTAGACTTTACCGGCATTTCCATCTACCCAGTCATTAACCTTGACTGTAAACTTGATAGGGCCTCCGATGATTACCTTGCCCGGGTTAGGATCGTCAGGATCGATGACTCCTGCGCCATTAGTGAAGTCAAGAGTGTAGATATATTTCTTTCCCTGTTCCCATGTGCCTGAAAGTGGAATAGAAGCCCAACCGTATTGCCTTACAGGCTGATGTGTGAACTCACTTTCATTAGCGAATGGATATATTTGAATGCCATTATCTGTTCTGGTAATGTTAACAAGTACACTCAGGTAAGCCTCTCTTGCCACATTGTCAGGGTCATTCTTAGAATCCCAAGGGGTGAGGGTTTGTGGCATCAGCATCGCATTTCCGTCGGCTCCCATGATTGAAACCGGATTGGCAGATAGTGTTGTGGTGTCGCACGCTGCAGTATAGATTGCTGTGTCATGCCAGTCATCAAGAGTCCATTGATTTGTATTGAAATCAAATGTTCCCATAAACTGCGGACGTCCTATTCTAGCACCAATAACCTTATAAGTGTAGTCAGTATCTTCTGACTTGGCGCGTAGTTCAATCTGTGAAAGTCGGTGGTCGAAGGTGAGTTCAACGCCGCTTGTCTCATTGAATTCTCTCGATCCGGAAGCATTGGCTGTAATGAAATCTACCTGTTCGGAAATATTCTCAGGCACAGCAAATGATTCAAGAGTCATTCCACTGTTATCTTCTTTCATCAAGATATCTGCTCCAAGTTCATCCTGAGAAGGAGCATATGCAAAGAAATTGATCTTTTGAGTTGGCGCAAGCCAATCATATTTCTTTCCGGCAGCTGCTGTGAAGAAAGAATCTCCACCCTTATCGAATTCTGCATTATCAAAATACAAGGTATTTTTAAAAACATTCTTAGCTGAAGAAGAACTCATTACAGAATCTCCATAGACTGCAGTGACGAATATCTTGTCGAGATTTGCATTTGTAGTCTCTGTGGCTCTCGTGCCCATCGCTGAACGGAATGATATGGCTTCGTTAGTAGCTTGACGTACGCTTACAGGTTCGTCGTCTGAACAAGATGCAAGAGCAATTGCACTCATTGCCATCAAAAATAGTGGTGTCTTTTTCATAATATTGTGTGTTTTTCAAGTTTTCAAAATCTCAATAACCGGAATTTGATAAAATTGAATTCCAATTAGTTTTATAACTTTCTTTAATAAGAAAACGGATATGTTGACTATCTGGTTTGTTAAAAATGTGTAATTTTTAAGACATAAATATTACATTTGTAATCCTATGTTGACAGCCTGCCATTCATTGACATCTGTCTTGAGAACGGAGTCTCCTTCTTTCGGGGGTTCCGGAAGGTCAATGCCTTTTACTATAATATGCACATGTTTAGGATCGGGGGCTTTACTTACTTGATCGGTTACATCAAAAGAGTGATACCATTTGGTTCCGTCAGTAAGCACCATATATAAGGTAAGATAGTGCTTTGCTACGTTGGTCGGACATTCGCCAAATGTCAGGAACTCCCCATGAAGGTTTTCTGCAGCAGCATTGCCTTTAAGATCGAACTTAAATGAAGCAGTGTTGTCGGTTGAAGAATTCTGACCATGACAATATCCCTCTGCCATTCCGGATAGTGTGGCATCTACTGCAGATGATTCAATTCCTTCAAGGTTATTCACATCATATACATCTACAATATAGTGGCAAACCACTTCTTCAGGATACATAGTTATGGTCTGCATTCCGTAATGAGGAGTGATGGCTATATTATTTGACCGGCTTCCCCATAGCATCCCGGGAGTTGCGGCAATTCGTTCATTTTCTGTTCCTTCAGGACGAGGTATCGTTGACGAATTATCTCCTCTTGTTCCGATTTCCTCTGCATCTTGAGTATATATCTCAAGAGTCTCTACACTTTCATGGTTTCTCATACGTGCCCAGTCTGTATTGTCAGCATTGAGACATATGGCATGGTGGTTTCCAAATGGAGATTTAATCAATCCTCCTGTTTTATTGGAAAAAATAAAGCGCATCGGATTGTTCCCATCATCCTCGTAAAGATATAGTGCCATCGATTCAGGATTGGCTTCAGGTGCATTACTCCAATCAAAAACCACCTGTAGCTCAGAAGTCATTTCTGTTTCCATATATAAGTCTTTATGGCGACATGAGGAAATAGAAAGAGTTGCAAGCAACATTATTAGCATTCTTGATGTTTTCATTTCCTGCCTCCTTTCGATTTATTAAAGTTATTGCATCCTATCAGCCAAACAAGAGAAATTTCAGCTTTTGTAGGTCCAAACCAGTGTAGTTTATGGGTTGATTGCCATATATAAAACCCATATTTAGGTTCGTATTTAAGATATTTTCCTCCCATATAGCCTAAAGCGAGTGAGAAATCAATATTTAATCTGCGGGCCACCGGAAGCGAATATCCATATTCAATTCCGGATATGAAGTTGCAGCGGTCCCATAATGTGCCCCGCGGTATGCCTCCCATTATCCCACCTTTTCCTAACTCAAAGTCGTAAGTCACAACTCCGGCAAAGACTCCGAGATGATGTCCTGTAAGTGGTTTTTCATGTGCCTTCTTGCCAAACCACCACCGGGCTCCAAGGTTTCCGCCATAAGCACGCCAATAATAATGAGTCTTATCACGATCCCACCATCCATACATCCAGTCTGCTGTCAATGATATGTTTTTGCCAACATAAAATTCCGCTCCTATATTGGGAAGCAGAAGTGCGTCATATAGCATATTGGTCTTGAGTCCCATATAGAAAGGCTTGCATTCCTTCACTTCTCCTAATACTATGGGTAGTGGCAGAATTTCTGAAGTTATGTTTGTAGTCAGCGTTGGGATTTCAATTGGTAGTTCAGGAATGATGATGGGAGAGTAGAGACGCTCGTATTCTACAGTAAGTCGTGAAGCACGGAGGTCGGGAAACATATTGGTGAGAAGATAATGATATGGTATGCCACCGTGAAGGCCCTTAAGTTCAGCAAGAGGGTGGTCAGGGGGATTCTGTCCATTTATTTTTTCAAGCAAAGCAAGAACATCAGGTCTGAAAGGGACGTTTTGATCATTCTCTACTTCATTCTGAAGCCCTTTCCAGTCGCGACCAACATATGTGAAGCTCGTAAGGGAATCGGATACAAATCCTCTTTTCCTGAATTCTTTGAAAATTGCCTCTGCTCGTTTTTCAGAAAGATAATTATTGAAACTGACAGATCCTTCAGGAGATGCTGCTCCGGTAACATGAACTCCAACTAATCTATGAGTTGGAGATGCAAGAGAATCTGTAATTATCTTAGAGAAAATTTTGTTAAGGTTTTCTCTGTTTTCTCTAAAAGATGAATCTATATTGGTTTTAGAAACGTGAAAATAAACTTTTACTGAATCTTTTTCAGATGAAGCAAAGCCGGCAAATGTTCCTAAAAGGATATAAATCAATGTCAATATGTGTGTTTTCATAGGTGCTTGTTTATAATGGAATCGAGATGGCTCAGTGTCATCAAGTGTGTTTGCAATTATAACGATTCATAAGTCATAAGTGTTTAAAAATGTTTAAAAAAATTGCCGAATGATAAATTTCATCATCCGGCAAACCTTTAGAGACTATATAGAAGTTGTTTAGTC
>CAMWQF010000278.1 GCA_947176285.1 uncultured Porphyromonadaceae bacterium | reverse complement strand
GCGCTGGACGCATGCGGAGCATGCTTGCTTACTTTGCTTGACTCGGGGGAGTGTCTTCGGGATTTTGGGTGTCGGGGGTTGGGGTTGGAGGAGGGAGAAGGTCCGGGAGGGATTCCTTTTTCTTTTTTTCGCCGAATGTGAGGTAGGCATTGAATGTGAAGCCGAGAGGACCGGTGCCAAAGCCCGGCACGAACCATGGGGTTTGACCTCCGCTATTGTGCAAGCCAAAACGATAGCGCACATTCCAGCCCATCGAAAATGGACCTGCAACCTTAACTTTCAATCCAGCCAAGACTTCCCCATATGTGCTGACACAATGTCGGTCAAGCTCATCGGGAGAGGTAATGGTCTCCCCTTCATCATTTGTGGTTTTAATGTCTGTTTTGTCCCACCTGTGGCTTGAAACGCCGAATCTTGCACCCACATAAGCCATATACGCGGGATTTGACTTGTAAAGGAAATTATAATTAATACCCACCTTAGTATATAATGCCGGGTAAGCCTTCACTTTGTAGAGGTCATTGGCATTATCGGTGTAATTTCCCCAGCCAACGCCTAATTCCACAATTGGGAAAAACCAATTGTGGAGCGACACCATGGCACTTACGTCGTAGCTCGAATGTTTCTGACCTATAAGAGTCATAATGGCATCTGCGAAATTGACTCCTACGGTCACGCCATTGAACAATGGGTAGGGTGAAGAGGGGCGGATCTTGGAGACTGTGTCTAACTCCGCAAGGTAAAGTACGGGGGTGTCGAGTTTATTGCCGTGCTTGTCGTAATAGTGCATCACCGGCTGCTGAGGTGCGTCGTCGTCGCTTTCCACAGGAGTGATTGTCCCCCGATTTGTCTGCGCATAGGAAGATATAGCCGCCATTAGGAAAAAGATGGCGGCTAAGAATATTTTTAGTATGCTGTTCTTACCAGTCTTCACCTATCAGATAGTTGTTGCGTTCGGGGGAGTTCCGGGCAATGAGTTCGCCGATAAAACCTGTCATGAAGAACTGCAAGCCCATCACCATAGCAGTGAGTGAGAGATAGAAATATACGGATTTTGTCACATAGAAAAAGTAACTGTCACTACACATGCTTATGATCTTCAAGATAAGGACGGTGAGAGTTGCGATGAATCCGATAAGGAACATCAGGCTACCCAACAGACCGAATATATGCATCGGCTTGACCCCAAATTTGGATTGAAACCATAGAGTAGCCAGGTCAAGATAACCGTTGACAAAGCGATCGAGACCAAATTTAGTGGTGCCATACTTACGAGCCTGATGGTGCACTTCCTTCTCCCCTATCTTCTTATAACCAGCGTTCTTTGCAAGATAAGGAATATACCGGTGCATGTCGCCATACACTTCGATATGCTTCACTACAGCCTTCTTATAAGCCTTCAACCCGCAGTTGAAGTCGTGAAGATTCTTTATTCCGCTCACTTTTCGTGCTGTGGCATTGAAAAGTTTTGTGGGTATGGTCTTGCTCAGTGGGTCATAGCGTTTCTTTTTCCATCCTGACACGAGATCGAAGCCATCTTCCATGATCATTCGGTAAAGTTCCGGGATTTCGTCGGGACTATCCTGGAGGTCGGCATCCATAGTGATCACCACATCACCTTGCGCACGGCGGAATCCCTCGTTGAGAGCGGGAGATTTACCATAGTTTCGCGAGAAACTTACACAATGTACATGACTATCGTTTTTGCCGAGAT
The DNA here is from genome assembly GCA_947176285.1 of uncultured Porphyromonadaceae bacterium. Lineage (GTDB taxonomy): Bacteria > Bacteroidota > Bacteroidia > Bacteroidales > Muribaculaceae > Lepagella. Next base: position 2,586 of record CAMWQF010000278.1, on the reverse strand, counting down.
CTTTAATTACATCGAGTGAATTGTCAGTGGAACCGTCGTTGCAGAATATGATTTCGTAGGAGAAACCGTTATCTGCCATCACTCGGGATATCCAGGCGTGAAGTTCGGGAAGGGATTCTGCCTCGTTATATAGGGGAATTACAACTGATATGTCCACTTTTATTTTATTTATATATTTAATTCAACGTTGATTGCACACAGAAGCCATGATTTTCATATCGGGACTCAGTTCAAGCAAAATATTCTGACATCGGGAAAGAAGATCAAGATTTGGAAACAGTCAGGGTGTATTCGAGACCGCCGGTAGGAAGATTGCGCACTGTTATGTCACCGCCATGGAAAATGGCTGAGCGTTTCACAATAGCAAGACCAATGCCGGTGCCACCGTGCTTACGCGAGCGTCCTGATTCGATGCGATAGAAACGGTCGAAGAGGTGTCCCAAATGCTCCTCACCTATGCCGACACCATCATCACCAATGATAATGCGATAGCTTTTCTCATCTTCCTCCTGCAGGAAGATAGAAATTGTGGAGCCACCGGAATAAAGGATTGCATTATTGATCAGATTATTGAAAATCGATTCGAGAAGCGGACCATTGCCAAGCATCATCATCGTCTCGGGAAGATTAATATCAAATGCGATGCCTACATTCTCTGCTTTCGGGAGAAGAGTTTCCACACATTCATCAACGATATCGCGCAGCGACAGATGCTCACGCTGGATATTTTCGGCTCCATCATCAAGACGATTGAGCGTAAGAATATCCTGAATCATTTTGAGCAGTCGGTCGGAATTTGCCTTGCACCTTGAGAGAAGCATGTCTCTTTGGGCATCAGTGAGCTTATCTTTGTGAGTCAGGATGGTTTCAAGTTCGAGAGAAATGGCAGAGACGGGAGTCTTCAGTTCATGGTTGATATTGTTGGTGAGTTCCCTTTTAAGCTTTGCCTTTTCCTTCTCTTCTTTGAGAGCCTGCTTTGCTTTCTGATCGCGTTCGTTGACAGTACGCTGCCAACGCACATAAATAAGCACGATATTGTGGGCTATATTTCCAAGTTCATTTCTCGGGAATGCTTCAGTGTCATAAATTTCTTCCCCTTTTTCTGCTTTCTCAGCAAATTCGTTGAGGCGTTTGATTGCATTTCCCATTCTTGAGGTAGAATAGTAAGCAATTGCAATAATTAAAACATAAATAAGGAAAGCATACCAGATAAACGAGCGGTCGATTTTCATGAAATCGGCAAGGCCTACATCATGGCCAAGCGCACCGGTTCTTGCAATAAGGTCGCCTTCACGCAGAGCAGCGTAATAAAAGAAGTCGTCATTGTCCTCTTCATCGTTGTTGTGCACGAAAAATCCCTTATGGTCGTCCGACTCAATAGCCATTTTAATTTCGGCAAGTTCAAGAGGATTGTCGATCGGTCCGATACCGGTGTTGTCGTAGATCATGTTCCCCTCTGTATCAAAGATAGCAAGCTGGAGCATCTGTATAGGGAGATCGATGGTTCGCTCCCAAGTCTCGACATCGACAAGTCCCCCCTCGTAGTGATCGAGAAGCTGATAGTTGAGGATTGTCAGCTGCGCATTAAGCATCTCCTCACGGTAACGCTGCTCTCTGGAAAACTGGAATGCGAGGAAAGCGACCTCGCAAATAGTGAGGATAGCGACTATGAGTATGAAAAGCCTGGTGGTGTAGCTGAATTTTAGGCGAGACACGGTTCCAAATTTAGAAATTACACTTTGAAGCCGTAGCCGTAGCCGGAACGAGTCACGATGAGTTTGCCGTACTTGCCTATTTTGGCACGGAGGCGAGTAACATTGACATCAACAACGCGATTTACGACCACCACTTCATCAGACCATACTTTCTGAAGGATGTCTTCACGCGAGAATATCTTTCCGGGATTGCTCATGAAAAGAGACAGGAGTTCGAATTCTTTTCGAGGCATACGGACAGGGACATCGTCGATAGTACAAACGATCTGGTCAAGATCAATGACAAGGCCTTCCTCGCGAATGATACGCTTCTGCTTCGCTTCCTCCTTAGTGGTTGCAATTGGATTGGCGGGAGTAGCAGCGCCGGAACGTTCGGTGCGACGCAAAACGGACTTGATACGCGCAAGAATGTTTCTGATATTGTAAGGTTTTGTCACATAGTCGTCTGCACCAAGGTTAAGGCCGGCGATCATGTCGTCATCAGCATTCTTGGCGGTGCAGAAGATGATTGGAATATGAGCGGTAGCGGGATTACGCTTGAGGATACGAGCCATCTCAAAACCGGACATCTTGCCCATCATCACATCGAGCATGATAAGGTCGTAGGAAGCAAGATCCATTTCGAGGGCTTCTTCAGCGGAGTAAGCCACATCCGCCTCATATCCTTCAATTTCAAGGTTAAGCTTAAGACCTTCGCAGAGGTCCGGTTCGTCATCGACTACTAATATTTTGTATATTTCCATAACCTTAATTTAATGCATAATTCATAATGCACAATGCATAATTTAATTCATAATGCATAATACATAATGCATAATGCATAATTATTAATTTTGCAGTTTGAGTTTTATAATTTATTCTATGGGCATAG
>CAMWQF010000277.1 GCA_947176285.1 uncultured Porphyromonadaceae bacterium | reverse complement strand
CAAGTTCAAAGCCTGAATACTCCGGCTTATTTACTTAAAACTAATATTTATTTATTGTTTTTACGATATTTAAACACTCATGCCACCTCTTTGGTTCATTCAAATCTATCATTATTTTCTGCTGCATCCCATTTTTAAATCACTCTAAATAATTTCACTGTCATCCTCTTCGTCAACCTTATTTAGTAATCGATTGAATTTCCTTCTGCACCTTTCTTATTGCACATATCAGACCCGGAGAAAGAGGTTCCCGCCTTAGCAATGATATCCGCTCATCCAGTTCTGATATTAATTCCGGATAATATCTACACATCTTAATGGCTATATAAAGTGAAAAACATCTTATTGCGTATGGCTCAGTCTCGCTATTTATTTTCGACATACAAAAGTCAAGAAAATCAACTCGAATATTATCTTGATCATACTCTTGATCCCTTAACAATTGAAGAAGCATTCGCTTTCGGGCAGTGTTCGTTTCATGCAGTAGCGCATCAATAAAACTATTTTGCATAGACTGCAACCATTGAGAATCATTTTTCCTTAGATGCGTCATACACCAAAGCGCATTGCATCCCACTTTCTCATCGTCACAGAATGCAAGATTAAGAAGTTTTTCTCTGTTTAGATGATTTTTAGAAGTCCAAACTACAATTTCCTCAATATCTCTTTTTCCAAGCCTACCTTTTAATGCTTCCTCAATATTACTTATCATGCCCCACCAATTTTATACTTACCGATGCTAATCATTTTTTAGTTTCAAATAATATAGTCTGTCTTGTTCCGGAAAACGTTCTATTGAATAGCGAAGCATTGTTCGAGGCATTAAAGTAGCATATCGATCAAGGAAATTCCTTAATTCTTCCTCTCCTCCCCTTTTCCCTACTTCACGAAGCATCCACCCCGATGCCTTGTGAATAAGATCATGAGAATGATTTAGATAATGTTGTGCTATTCGGAGAGTGTCATCATACATTCCATTACATATTAATGTCCATGTTGCCACTATTGCTACTCTTTGATGCCAAAGACTATCAGAGCGTTTTGACAATTCATCCAAAATTATACTTTTCTCGGGATGCAATATAAGATACTCACCTAAGATTTTCGGAGCGACCAAATCTACAAGATCCCAATTGTTGCCATAAGGAATTAACTCGATGTAGGAATTTAAAATTTCTTCAATTTCTGTGTTGCTTTTGGTTTTCTCACCCTTTTTAAATAGTTCTATAAGGAATAGGAATCCGGCAAGTCGCACTTCATGCCATTCTGATTTCACAAGGTCTACAGCATCTTCCTTATTGACAAGATTTCGACATTCTTTGACTATAGAACGAGTCTCCGGTACTTTTATACCTAAAAACTTATCTCCAAAACCATACTGACCGGGTGCGCACTTGAAGAAACGCATCAAATGCTTCGCTTTAGCATCATCACCCATTCCTATCATCAATTCCTCGATTTCCTTTGCTTGTTTTGTCATACTAATACTATTGATTCATATACAAAATTAACGAAAAATTTCTCTTAAAACAAATTTTGTTCTCAAATTATATTTTTTGGTTGAGGTGTCAACCATTTTTATAATCGAAGTGTTATAATAGTGTAATTAGAATTTAGTATTATGGAAGACAAAAACATATATGGAAGTCCCTATTTGGGTTGCTTGGTCGGCGCTGCATATCAGAAGATGACTTCTGAGTTGGAGATTGCGCTCAAGCGGGAAAATCTATCCATTACTGCTGCTGAATATATGATTCTACGAGCATTATATTCCCATGACCAACTTCAGCAATGTGAAATTTGCGAAATGGTAGGCAAAGACAAGGCATCCATAAGCAGATCTGTTTCAGTTCTCAAGAAAAAGGGCTTGGTAAAGACAGAAATTGTCAGCTATAAATGCATACGTGTCTCAACAACGGACAAAGCAAAAGAAATTGAGCCACTAATAATGAAAGTAGCTTATGAAAGGCATCAGGCTTTACTTTCACTTGCTTCGGAAAAAGATATATATGTTTTTACTAAAATACTAAAATCTATTATTGAAGAATAAAAATACTTATAATAAAAACACATAAAGAAAGGAAAATACTATGATGACAATCACAATTTGGAGCGATTTTGCATGCCCCTACTGCTACATCGGCGAAACTCGTCTTGAAAAGGCAATTGAAGAACTCGGTATGACCGACGACGTAAAGATTGATTATCGTGCATTCGAATTGGATCCTACTGCTTCAAAAGAAGTAACAGGACCTACTTCTGAAAGATTTGCTATGAAATATCGTCTCAGTGTGCCTCAGGCTATGCAACAAATCGAGCAGATTTCATCGCTCGGCAGAGAACTTGGCATTGACTTCAAGTATGCAAGTACACTCTATAGCAATACTTTCGACGCACATCGACTGATGAAACTGGCTGAAAACAAGTATGACTATGCAACCGTAAAGAAACTCAATACACTTCTTTTTGATGCGTATTTCACAAAGAATCTTGTTCTTGCCGATCATAAGGTGCTTGAAACAGTCGCAAAAGAAGCAGGTTTGGATGAGAAGGAAGTAAAAGAAGTGCTTGATAGCGACAAGTATGCTGACGACGTACGTTTTGACGAACGTGAAGCACAGATGCGTGGCGTGCATGGGGTTCCGTATATGGTATTCAACGGAGAGTTTGCAGTGCCCGGAGCCATGACAATCGAAGGTATGAAATCTGCTCTTGAGCGCGCACAGCGACGCATCAAGGATGCTGAGAAGGCTGCAGAAGAAAATGGGGAACGTCCACATGTTTGCGGACCAGACGGATGTCAACTCATATAAATTTCGACATAATCATGGTAAAGGAACTTGAAGTGCAAGGTGTGTTCACAGAGAATACATACTTCTATATCGACCATCACACGAAAGCCGGATTTCTCATTGATCCGGGCGCACAGGCAGGACTGATATATGATGTTATAAAGCAGAATGGCTGGACAATAGAGAAAATCCTGCTAACCCATGGACATTTCGACCATATGGGGGCTGCTGAATTATTAAGGGAGAAACTTGTGGCTCCTATCTACATCTATCCCGAAGATGCAAGGTATCTTACAGATCCTTATCTGAACCTCAGCGGTCAATCCGGGCGTCCGGTCACTGTCGCCCACTATGAGGAGCTATATGACGGTGAGATCATTCGTCTTAAGGCAAACTCCGGTTTCTATTTGAAGGTTATCCACACGCCGGGTCACACACCTGGTTCAGTGACATATTATTCTCCTGAAGAGAAAGTTGCGTTTGTTGGAGATACACTCTATCAGCATGGTCCTGGCTTGACCCACTTCCCTGGTGGAAACCGCAGGGAACTTGAAGAATCTATCATCAACAAGATCCTAACTCTTCCTCCTGAAACTCTGCTTCTGTCGGGCCACTCCTCTCCAATCACAGTGGCTCAAGAACGTCAACTCCTTCTTGCTTAATACTGTGTACAGAATGTACTATTCGATTGTTAACAAGACTCCTTTAGAATTCTACAGTAGAATTCTAAAGGAGTCCGCATCTTTATAGGCAGGGAATTTCTCGCGAAAACTATTAAGTTTATCAAGTGAAAGGGTTGCGTATATGAGGTCTCCACCTTCGGGATCTTTTACGGAAATATCATTTCCTTTGAAGTCTATAGCCATTGACGTTCCATCATATTCTATATCCTTAATATCCCGTCCTTTGCAGTCTACTCCACATACATATGCCTCATTTTCTATCGCCCGAGCCATCAGCAGTTTCTTCCATGCCTCAATTCTAACCTTAGGCCAATTTGCCACTGCTATCAGAAGGTCGTATTCATTGCCGACATTTCTACACCATACGGGAAAACGAATATCATAGCAAACCACCATTGCAATCTCCCAGCCACGATATCTCACCTTCATCCGTTTGTCTCCTGGAGAAAGCAACTTGTCTTCTCCTGCCATGCTGAAAAGATGACGTTTATCGCCAAAATATTCCTCTCCGTTTGGTTCTATAAAGAATGCCCTGTTTGCCAGCAATCCTCCTGTGTCGGCAAGATAACTGCCGGCTATTGCCACATGATATCGCTTTGCAAGAACTTTCAATCGTTCTACAGTATTTCCGGAATTTCTCTCTGCAAGATTTCTTACGCTCTCTTTGTCGCCATATGGACAACCTGTAGAAAAAGTTTCAGGTATTATAAAGAGGTCGGTTGCGGGATGTATTCGTTTTAGCGCTTCCTCAAGATTGGCAAAGTTTTTTTCTTTATCGTTCCAAACAATTTCCTGTGGATACAGACATACTTTCAAATCCTTCATATCAAAATAGTATTCTGACTGTATAATAT
>CAMWQF010000276.1 GCA_947176285.1 uncultured Porphyromonadaceae bacterium | reverse complement strand
CCGGGTGAGTCAGTTCAAGCGCTCCGTAAACCTCATCGGTAGAAATGTGATAGAAACGCTTCCCCCCATAGTTCTCAGGAAGAGTGTCCCAGTATTCCTTGGCGGCTTGAAGGAGGGCGAGGGTGCCCATTACGTTGGTGCGTGCAAATGTGAAAGGGTCCTTGATGGAACGGTCTACGTGGCTTTCTGCTGCCAGATGTATAATGCCATCGATTTCATATTCCCTTATGATACGACGCATTTCTTCGAGATCGGCAATATCAGCCTTCACAAAGGTATAGTTGGGCTTATTCTCAATGTCTTTGAGATTTGCAAGATTGCCGGCATAAGTCAGTTTGTCGAGATTGACAATATGGTAGTCGGGATATTTGTTGACAAATAGACGGACTACATGGCTTCCGATGAACCCTGCACCCCCTGTGATGAGAATATTTTTCATATTAAAAGTCTTATTCGATAATTTTATAGTGATGCATCAGCCACTCCTGCCGGGAGAATGCTTTTTACATCGAAAATCACACCTTTGACCGGATCTTTCAGAAGTCCACGGACATTGACATCAGCAAATTCGCGATGCCCAACTGCAAGAATCACTGCATCAAATTTCCCTTTCAGAAATTCCGGAGTTGAATCGCAAAGTTTAATTCCAAAATTGCTTTCTACAGTCTCAGGATTTGCCCAAGGATCGGCTACTGAAATGTTGGATGTATACTCTTTGAGGGTATTGTAGATGCTTGCAACTTTTGAGTTGCGGATGTCAGGGCAATTCTCTTTAAAAGTAATACCTAAGATCAGAATATCCGAGTCTTTCACCATTATTCCCTTTCTGTTCATCACATCTATTGTGCGAGTAGCTACAAAAGGCCCCATGGATTCATTAATCTTGCGGGCAGCTACAAGAAGCTCGGGGACAATCTCAAATTCCTTTGCCTTATAGATAAGATAGTAAGGGTCTACTGAAATACAATGCCCTCCTACGAGTCCCGGTGTCAGTTTGTTGAAGTTCCATTTTGATCCGGCTGCCTCAATGACATCTTTAGTGCTGATCCCAAGTGCATTGAAAATATGGGAAAGTTCATTGAAGAATGCAATGTTTACGTCTCTTTGAGCATTTTCAATAACCTTTGCAGCTTCAGCAACTTTGATGGAAGAGACTTTGTGAGTTCCGTTTATGAGGACAGAGTTGTATACTTGATCTACAAAGTCTGCCACTTCCGGAGTAGAGCCGGAGGTGATCTTTGTGATTTTCTCTACAGTATGTTCCTTGTCGCCGGGATTTATACGCTCCGGGGAGTAGCCACAATAAAAATCCTGGTTGAATTTCAAGCCGCTTTCCTCTTCAAGTATGGGGACGCAGATTTCTTCAGTGACACCCGGATAGACAGTGGATTCGTAGACAACGATGTCTCCTTTAGAAAGCACAGAACCAACAGTCTTGGACGTATTGATGATTGGTGTCAAATCAGGAAGATTATCGTCGTCGATAGGAGTGGGCACTGCTACTACATAGAAGTTGCAGTCTTTAATTTCATTGATGTCGGCAGTGCATTTGAGCCCATGTTTAGTGAGGGCTTCCTTAAGAAGATTGTCAGGCACCTCGAGGCTCCAATCATGTCCGGCGTTGAGCGAGTCGACTCTCTTGACGTTTATGTCGTACCCTACGGTAGGGTATTTTGTTGAAAACAGTCGTGCAAGCGGCAGTCCTACATAGCCCAATCCCATTACACAGATCTTAACATGGTCTGTATTAAAATCAGGATTGGTTTTTATATTAGAGTCTTTCATTTTTATGAAATGAGGCAGTTTAAACTTAGTTATGCATTCATAACTCACCATGAAGCGTTAACCCCGGATTAATATCAGACTAAAGCCACTTCTATGATAAGCATATGAATTATACTGCAAAGTTAAGGAATATATGTCACATATTCAAAAATTTTGCAAAAAATATGTAGGAATTTCCTATACTTCAGCCATGTTTTTTATGCATGTCTGAAGTGAATCGGTCCAATAAGGCACTTTAATGCCGAATGTCTCCTTAAATTTAGTCTTGTCGAGCACTGAATATGACGGACGGGTGACGGGAGACGGGAATTCGTCGCTATGACAAGGAAGAATTTCACAATCCTTATTTCCGGCGATGTTTGCTATGGCTTTGGTGAAGTCAAACCATGAGCATACGCCTTCATTGGAATAATGGAAAATGCCTTCATTGCCATCCATTTTTCGATTTTCTATGATGTAGAATATTGCATCGGCAAGATCCTGGGCATAAGTAGGAGTACCTACTTGGTCGAAAACTACCTTTAGCTGAGGCTTTGTGGCAGTGAGATTGAGCATGGTCTTGACAAAATTCTTTCCATATTCAGAATATAGCCAGGCAGTGCGGAATATCAGTGATTTAACTCCGGACTCGGCAATTTGCTGCTCGCCATGAAGTTTTGTAAGTCCGTATACTCCGGTAGGATTAGATGGCAGATCTTCAGTGCGCGGAGTATTTCCTTCCGACCCTCCGAATACATAATCGGTAGAGATGTGGATCAAAGTGCCATCGTTTTCTTTTATTGCGTCTGCAAGATTCCTGACGGCTTTGGCATTCAGTATTTCAGCAAATTCTGCGTCAGATTCAGCTTTGTCAACATTTGTGTATGCGGCGCAATTAACAATGACATTCACATCGTGGTCTTTAACCGCTTTTTTGACTGCTTCCGGATTTGTGATGTCAAGTTCTGCGACATCGGTGAAGATATAGTTGTCGTTGGATTTTTGTGCGGCAATCCGCATACAATTACCAAGCTGCCCGTTGGCTCCGGTGACTAAAATATTCATTAAGATTCAAATTTAAATGGGGAGACAAAATCTTTTAAAAGAGGATGGTTCTTGTCTTTTTCTGATAGAATGGCACGATCCGGGTCGATATGCCAGTCAATCCCAAGAGTTGGATCCAAAAGTGAAATACCTCCATCTGCTTCCGGATGATAGTAATTGTCGCATTTATATTGGAACACTGCGATGGGGCTGAGCACAGAAAATCCATGTGCAAATCCATGAGGGATGAAAAATTGCCTGTGGTTTTCTTCAGAAAGTTCGACCGCTACATGCTGTCCGTAGGTAGGGGAACCCTTTCGAATGTCGACCGCAATATCCAGAACTGTGCCTTTGACACATCTGACGAGCTTTGCCTGGCAGAATGGGGGACGTTGGAAATGCAGACCTCTGATGACACCAAAAGAAGAGCAAGATTCATTGTCTTGCACAAAATCGACCTTTGCTACAATTTCATCAAACAGGCGCTTGGAATAAGACTCAAAAAAATAGCCTCTGGCATCATTGAAAACCTTTGGCTCAAGGATCAGAGGCCCTTCGATATTGGTCTTAATGACATTCATATATTTATCTTTATTATATTCGTCGTTGGGAGAGATGCGTATGAACTAAAGATTGGTGGATCCGGTGCGGTCAATCTCATCGACTACTTTCATCAGATATTGGCCATATTGATTTTTAAGCATCGGCTTAGCGAGATCGATCATCTTTTCCCTTGAAATCCAACCTTGTCGATAGGCGATTCCCTCAAGACAAGCAATTTTCAGACCTTGTCTTTTCTCAAGCACTTCCACATAGATCGAAGCCTCTGCCAAGGAATCGTGGGTGCCGGTGTCGAGCCAAGCGAATCCACGAGGAAGGGTCTTGACCTTAAGTTCTCCATCATTCAGGAATTCCTGGTTGACAGTGGTGATTTCAAGTTCTCCTCTTGCCGATGGCTTTATGTGGGAAGCTACATCGACCACCTTATTTGGGTAGAAATATAATCCAACAACAGCATAGTTGGATTTTGGATTTTCAGGTTTCTCTTCAATTGAAAGGCAATTTCCATTATGGTCAAATTCAGCCACACCATAGCGTTCCGGATCATTTACCCAATAGCCGAAAACTGTAGATTTCTTTTCTGAATCAGCAGTTGCAACTGCATCTTTGAGCAACTTAGAGAAGTTTGAACCATGAAAAATATTGTCGCCAAGCACGAGACAAACTGAATCATCGCCGATAAAATCTTTGCCAATGATGAAAGCCTGTGCAAGACCGTCTGGAGAGGGTTGCTCAGCATAAGAGAATCTTACACCATAATCAGAACCATTGCCAAGGAGACGGCGAAATCCGGGAAGATCCTGAGGTGTGGAAATGATTAAAATATCCTTTATTCCTGCAAGCATGAGGGTTGAAATAGGATAGTAGACCATCGGCTTGTCAAAAATTGGTAGCAACTGTTTGCTGACTCCTTTTGTAATTGGATATAGTCTTGTGCCGGATCCACCGGCTAGAACGATGCCTTTCATGG
>CAMWQF010000275.1 GCA_947176285.1 uncultured Porphyromonadaceae bacterium | reverse complement strand
CTCGAAGACCGCCGGCAATAATAACAATGCTCAATTCTAAATTCTCAATTCTCAATTCTCAATTAGAATGCTCTACTATATATTCGAATTCATTGATGGCATACGCGATGTGCTCTCTGTCAATTTCCTTGGCAAAGGCATGATCACGACTTTCTGGTTTTTGCTATTCATTGAGTTCCCAAGATATTATTTTACAGACTTCGTAGTGGCGATCTGGCATGGAGTCACTTTCAACAGCCGCCGTAAAAAACGCGAAGCTGCAAGATATGAATTATATCTTGAAAAACCTCTTGTGACCATTCTGGCTCCCGGTAAAAACGAGGGTCAACAGATATATAAACTTGTGACATCCCTCAGTGAACAGACATATCAGAACTTCGAAATCATAATAGTCGACGATGGCAGTGATGACACTACTCCTCAAATTTGTCGCGACCTTCTGAAACGCGGTTATATTCACAAATATTTCCGCATGGTGGAGAGAGGCGGAAAGGCAAGTGCCGCAAACTGCGGTGTCTCACACGCTACAGGCAAATATATAGTCCATCTCGACTGTGACAGCTCGCTCGATAGGGATGCTATCGAGAAGATTCTGCTTCCATTCTATATCGACCGCAGGATTAAGGCTGTCGGAGGTTGCGTGAAAGTGCGCAACGCCGATAAGACTCTATGCACTTCTATGCAGGCTCTTGAGTATCTGAGGTCGATTCAAGTAGGCCGTATGGTCACAAGCCGTCTTGGAATCTATCATATCATATCCGGCGCTTTCGGCGCTTTCGACACTGAAGTGCTTAAAGAAGTCGGAGCCTGGGACATAGGTCCCGGTCTTGACGGTGACATCACCCAAAAGTTCCGTAAGGCAGGCCATAAGGTTTGGTTTGCTGAAGATGCGATATGTATGACAAATGTGCCTGAAAAATGGTCAGCGCTCTTCAAGCAGAGGAAAAGATGGTCGAAGTCTTTGATTCGTTTCCGCGTCAGAAAGCACAAGGATATCCTTTGGAGCAACAGGAATTTCAGTTTTGCCAATATGATATCCAATCTCGACAATATTCTTTTTGATTGTTTTTTCAATTATGTTTGGCTTTTCTATATTTTCATTCTAGTGCTTGGAAATACCGACCGCCTTGTTGAGATCATGATTGTGGGCTTTATTCTTCGTTCGGCTTTCTCTATCTGCGCTTTCGCTGTAATGATGTGCATTACGGAGCGTTGGCGGGAAGAACGACATCTCGGGGCTTTCCTTCTTCTATATACTTTTTATATGGGATATTTCATGCGAATTGTGCGTCTTATCGGGCATACCGAAGAACTTCTCTTCCGCACTTCCTACAAGGACCCCTGGAATCCTAAGAAAACTTCTGATATTGCCCGAATGGAGAGTATGTAGACATCAACCTGTTAACCAATTACCTGTAATATGAAATTAATCAATGAGAAATTCAGAATCATGAGGGGCATCATTTCGATTGTCTTGGCTGTAATTGCTGTGAATCTTCCTTCTACGGCAACTGCTGCTCAATCATCGAAAAACCATATTCTTGTATTGAATTCTTTCGATGAAAGCAATCCTTGGATACAGGAATATATAAATGGTCTCGTCTATTATCTGGTCAACGTAAAAGGTGTTCCTACTAATGTGAGGCACCTGAATGTTGATGGAATAGATAATGATTCCACTTTTGACGCTACTGTCAAAGCCAATCTGGATTTGTTTGCTAACAATCCACCATCCGGTGTCATTATCATGGGGCGTCCCGCTTTTGCTGCCAGAGATGAAATCAATAAGCGATGGAATAATATTCCGATGCTTTATATGGCAGTGAATCAAGATATTATTCCCAAGGAATATGAATTTGGCGTAGCTGATATCTCTGATGCGCCGACGATTACGCTTCACGACATACGTGATCGTTATAATTTCACTTTTGTGAGAATTATGGATCACTATAAGCAGACTATCGATATGATGATGAAGATGCAGCCGAAGATGAAAAACTTCAAGTTCGCTTCTAATTCTATATCCACAAGTTTGCAGTTGCGTGACAGTGTAAAGTCTTATTTGCGCAATAAGTATCCTCATGTCTCTTTCGAATGGATTAATGCAGAAGAAAACGGCGGAGATGACAAATTGAAAAATTTGCTCACCAAGAGGGATCTCGAAACCGGTATTCTTATGGGTAACTGGTATCACAGTGTATATGATGAAAATGGCTATCCCGTATATTATGCAGGTGATGTCAATATCATTAATAATTCCCCTCAGCCTGTCTTTACGGTTAAAGAAAATTATTTCAAGACCGGTGTTATAGGTGGTGTGCTCCCTGTGCGTGCAGATATTATAAAAAAGAGTAAGGATGTCATTGACAGGATGCTTAATGGCGATGATATGCGTCAAATTCCTCTCGATAATGGAGATAAAGGTGGCGCTTGCGTTGATTTCCCTCAACTAAAAAAGAAAGGCCTTGAAAACTCTGATATCCCTTTATCTACTTCTTTTATCAATAAGCCGGAGTCTTACTTCAAGAAAAATCCTCTTGTCTTGGCGATTGGCTTATTGGTGATCATTTCTCTGGCTCAGTTAATAATGTATTACTTCCTGTTTAAAGGAAAGACTGAGTCGTTTATGAAAAAGAGAGAGATTAAGATCAATCATCTCCCGGTCAATTATTTCATAGGAAAGGTGCTATATAATGAGGAAGGTATTCCTGTGAAAGTAGATACCACTCCGGGCAACCAGAAGGCTATCGAATTGTGGGAGCGACATGCCGGAGAATGCAGATGTGAGCCCCTTTTCAATGAAGCAGATATGCTTAAGGCTGTGGCGCGACTCTCTGATGATGGAAAGGGAGTTGTCTATACCGAACATTTCCAAAAGACTGATTCTTATTATGAAGTAAATATCCATAGGGGATTCGATGCCGAAACCCTTGAGATTTTCTGCTTTAATATCACTAAAAGAATTAAAGCGACTGAAGATCTTAAATACACCACTGCTCTTCTTGGAATTACCCTCGACCTTGCGCAGATTGTGCCTCTGCATTGGAATCTCAAGACCAACAGGATTGAACTCAAATATAATGAAGCCCTTCGCAAGGTTAACAGAAATCTTGTGTCGAACAATGGAAAGGATATCGTAATTACTGAAGAGATTTTCTTGAATCTTGTGCATCCTGAAGATCTTGATAAAGTTAAGGAACTACTCTCTGAACTTAAGAGTGGGAATAGGGGATATGTCCAAATGGAATTCCGCATATTGATTCCGAATGGCGATGATAAAATCGAAGAATGGCTCGAAGTCAATGAAAGTGTTGAGAGGTATGACGAAAATGGACTTCCTGAAATAATCATTGGCTCTTTTGCATGCATCACTGAGCGTAAGGAGCAAGTGCGTCGCCTTATTGAAGCGCGTGAAAGCGCTAAAGAAGCTGACCGACTCAAATCTGCGTTCCTTGCCAATATGAGTCATGAGATTCGCACCCCGCTAAACGCTATTGTCGGATTCTCCAATATGTTGGCAGAAACTGATGATCCTGAACTTAAACAGAAGTTTATCGGCATTATTGAGAGCAACAATGATATGCTTCTCCAGATCATCAGTGATATTCTTGACCTGTCTAAGACCGAGGCAGGGACAATGGAGTTCAATATGCGTCCCACTGATGTCAATGCTCTTCTTGAAAACATTGGAGAGTCTGTAGTAGACCGTGTGAAGCCCGGTGTGGATTTGCTTTGCAACTTAGGCTCTCAATGCTGCTGGATTGACACTGATCCTAATCGTCTGTCGCAGGTTGTGGCAAACTTCCTTACAAATGCAAGTAAGTTTACAGAAACCGGCAACATTACCTTCGGTTATGAAGTCAGAGGAGATATGCTATATTTCTATTGTCATGATACTGGCTCAGGTATTTCTGAAGAAAATCAAAAGAAGGTTTTCGAACGTTTCATTAAACTGAACAGTTTCGTCAACGGCACCGGACTTGGTCTCCCAATATGTAAGGCTATTGTGGAATTCCTAGGTGGTAAGATTGGTGTTCATTCTGATGGTGAAGGAACCGGATCTACATTCTGGTTTGAAATTCCTTATCGTGCAGTTGCTGTTCCTGATGATGTTGAACCTGTTATTTGGACCGAACCGACTATCAACCTCACTCTTCAGCATGAACTTTCTATGCCTGAGCATCATGATGACTTGATGCGCGAACATCATGAACATAGTGAGCATCATGAGCATCATGAGATGCATGGTGATTCATATACACAAGCATCGGATATAGTAGAAGATGAAATTTCTCTAAATGAGGAAGTTCATCCTTTCGACTCACAGTTTGGACCTGACGGAATGCCGAT
>CAMWQF010000274.1 GCA_947176285.1 uncultured Porphyromonadaceae bacterium | reverse complement strand
TTTGGCGTATACACGCTTTCCAGGCGTGCCTCTTCAGCCACTCGAGCACCACTCCAAAAATTGCAGTCGCAATCTCTTCGCGTTTGCGACTGCAAAGTTAATACTAATTTTTCATTCCACCAAATAAAATCAGTGTTTTTTTGAAAATATTTCAATTTTTAATTTGAAAGCATACTATTTTGCAGATATTAAACTATTATTCTGCAGTCTTTACAATGGAAGTGCCTACAAAATTCACACGTTTCCCTGCAACAATATAATTAATGGCTACATCAACTAACTCAGGATATACGTATGAAATCGAGAAGTCAGTCACCTTATAGTTGTCAGACTCCACAAATGCGCTCTTGTTATCAACCACACCCGGTATCGTAGTCTTTGGAGCATTCGCCTCAAGCTTAAATCCATCGTGTGTAAATACTACCGGGATATCTTCCAACAGCATCACTTTTGGATCTGTACTCTTTGGATTAGCCTCTAATTCCATACCAAGCACATATACTTTGGCTTTGTTTTTAGAAAAATCAATATCCACCACATAGCCTGTATTTTTTGTAGAATAGATATTTGATTCTTCTGACACATGAGTGGATCCTACATAAGTAGAAAATGGCTTGAATGTGCTAATCCTATATTCTTCGTTGAGTTCATAGTTAAGCAAAAGACGTTCTGTATAAGAATACTCAAACTTATAGTTGGAACTGAATAGATTAGTTGAGGTAGCCACATACTGATATGGGATATAACCATTCAGGTTAGTGACAGAAGCACCTTTACCCACATTCCCAGGTTTAGAGAAACCTAAATATGCCAACTTTTCGCCAAAACGCTTGCTAGTTGGAGCCATTGTATCAGTCTCAAATGATATCTTATGATTATCTATTATAAGATCTGCAGTAGATACATCCACAACATTTTTAGACATATTGTAGTGGAACTTATAAGCGGATTCAGATACACTTGCAGTTTGACCGGGATCCTTGGTATTCACAATAAGATTTGCTTCCCCATATGTCATATCATAATAGGAATCTTTATTCTTCAGATCACAAGATGTGAAAGTCAATGCTATGATAGCCAGACAAAGAATTTTAAATTTGCTCATTTAGTTAAGTGTTTTATATTCAGAAATACTATGCAAAATTAATAAAAAAAAGGCATATTCCTATATCCATATATCAAAAATGCATTGAAATAATCATAAAAAATCAAAATAAAGAGTTAATTTTGCAATTCAAAATTCACTCCGACACTATACGTCAATAAAGAATCTTGAAAAATTTGTAAATTTAGATATGAAGTCATTACGCGAACTATTCAGAATCGGGACCGGTCCATCGTCTTCACATACCATGGGGCCTCGCAAGGCAGCAGAAATATTCCGCGACCGTTATCCCGAAGCGACCAAATATGAAGTAACGCTCTATGGCAGCCTCGCAGCCACAGGGAAAGGGCACATGACCGACGTAGCCATAATTGATGAATTTTCGAAGACCGGCAAGGAGGTAGAAATAGTTTGGCAACCGGATATTTTTCTCGAATTCCATCCCAATGGGATGAAATTCAGAAGTTTTGATTTCAATGGGAAAGAAATCGGTGAATGGACTGTATTCAGCGTGGGAGGAGGTGCGCTGGAAGAGGAAGGGAAACCACACACCGAATCCGGGGAGATATACCCTCTAAACACCATCGGCGACATAATGGCATATTGCGAGCGCACCGGTCATACATATTGGGAATATGTAGAGCAATGCGAAGGCCCTGAGATTTGGGACTATCTCCTTGATGTGTGGAAGGTGATGAAAGCCGCTGTAGAACGAGGGCTTAACAGGGAAGGCAGACTACCGGGGCCTCTAAATCTTCAACGAAAGGCATGCTCATATTATGTTAAGGCTGGAGGATACAAAGACAATCTCAAAAGCAGAGGACGTGTGTTCGCATATGCTCTTGCTGTAAGCGAGGAGAATGCTTCCGGAGGAGAGATTGTGACCGCACCCACCTGTGGGTCAAGCGGCGTGATACCCGGAGTGTTATATCATCTTTGGGAAAGCCGACACTTTGCTGATGCACAGATGGTGCACGCCCTTGCTACAGCCGGACTCTTTGGCAATGTGGTGAAACACAATGCCTCCATATCAGGAGCAGATGTCGGTTGTCAAGGAGAAGTGGGAGTAGCATGTGCAATGGCGGCGGCTGCCGCAACCCAGCTTTTCGGAGGAAGTCCCGCTCAGATAGAATATGCTGCCGAAATGGGACTGGAGCATCATTTAGGAATGACATGCGACCCGGTATGCGGACTAGTGCAGATCCCTTGCATCGAGAGGAATGCTTATGCAGCAGCCCGCGCCCTTGACGCCAACATTTACGCTTCATTTACCGACGGGAGTCATCGCGTGTCGTTTGACAAACTCGTCACAGTAATGAAAGAGACCGGACACGATCTCCCATCCCTCTACAAAGAAACCGGAACCGGAGGACTTGCCAAAGACTACGAGCAGATGCTCCGAAAATGACAAACTGCTTTTAAAAATTTGAAACTTGCCCAGTGGAGAAATTTGAGATAAATGTGCTCGGATGCGGGAGCGCAAAGCCCTCCCCTATCCATAATCCTTCTTGTACGGTAGTCAATTTCCGCGACAATTTGTTTATGATTGACTGCGGAGAAGGCGCCCAAAAAGAATTTCAGAGACAACGACTAAAGTTCTCTCGTCTTAACCATATATTTTTAACCCACTTGCATGGAGACCATGTTTTCGGTCTTCCTGGTCTTATCGGCACAATGGCTCTTTCAGGGCTTGAAGGGGATATCACAATACACACATTCGAAGACGGCAAGAAGATATTAACTTCAATCTTCGATTATTTCAATAGAGGACTACCCATCGACGTTAAATTTAACGTAATTCATCCGGAAGAATCTGTGATTTTTGAGAACTCTTCCCTACGAATAGGAACTGTACCGCTCCGGCATAAGATCCCGGCTGTCGGATACGTATTTGAAGAAAAGCCCAGGCTTAGGCACATCAATAGAGAGATGTGCGATTATCACGATGTGCCATTATGGGCATTCAACGCCATTAAGTCAGGTGACGACTTCACCAAACCTGACGGGACTGTAATTCCAAATACATTGCTGACAAAAGATCCTTTAAATCCACGCAGTTATGCCCACATAAGCGATACAGCATACATGCCCGATCTTGCTGAAAAAATCCAAGGAGTAGACCTCCTCTTTCATGAGACAACTTATCTTACTCAAGACCTTGACAAGGCAAAAGAACGAGGGCACTCAACAGCAACCCAAGCCGCACAAATCGCCCTTGATGCAAAAGCCAAGTGTCTGCTCACAGGACACTATTCCTCAAGATATAAAAACGATAATCTTTTCTTGGAAGAAGCAAAAACAGTTTTCCCCAATGTCATTCTCGGCAAAGAAGGTCTTAAAATTATGATTGATGATAAATTACAAATCTAGATAAGGTCATTGTTCTAAAAACGTTCCAAGCAATATTAAATGCTATAATTCTCCATTCATTATAAAACATTCGCAATTTATCTTTGATTTTAGTTGGTTATGACGAGTTTTTTTATTAATTTTGCGCAAATTATATGCAAACACCGAAAACAACAATAGAAAGGATATGAAGGTAACCCGTTTATTAGTCCCGCTGATGTTGCTATGTGCGTTACCCGCAATGGCATTGACCGACGAGCAAGTAATCACCTATATCAAGACACTGGCTGCTACAGGCAAATCTCAAAAGCAGATCGGACAGGAGCTCATGGCCCAAGGAGTCACGGTTGATCAGATGAAACGTATCAAAGCTCAGTATGACGCAGAGCAAAACACAAATGTCAATCAGACTACCGGAGCTGGTCTTAGAACCAGATTAAGAGAAGAAGTGGCAGAAAGTGAAGCAGATAATCATGCAGTAGAAAACATAGAAGAAAACACTGTCAGAAAGACTATCTATGGGCATGACATATTTCGCACAGGGGGACTAACATTTGAACCTAATTCCAATATGGCCACCCCAAAGAATTATCGTCTTGGACCCGGCGACGAGGTCATTATCGACATATGGGGCGTTAGCGAAGACAACATTCGTCAGCAAATTTCTCCCGATGGCCGAATCATGATTTCTCAGCTTGGACCTGTCTATCTTAATGGCCTCACTGTAGATGAAGCTAACAAGCAGATTAAGAACATCTTTGCAAAAAAGTATGCTGGAGTAGGTAGTGACACAGACATCAACCTCACGTTAGGACAAATCCGTTCTATCCAGATAGATGTGCTTGGAGAAGTGAGCAGACCCGGAACGTTCAGGATTTCACCTTTCTCCAACGTATTCCATGCTCTTTACAA
>CAMWQF010000273.1 GCA_947176285.1 uncultured Porphyromonadaceae bacterium | reverse complement strand
ATATATTGAAGTAGAATCTATTTCATTAGAAATAGGTTCAAAAAAGTTGAAAATAGGTGATACCTATCAACTGAATGCCATCATAGAGCCATCAAATGCAACAAATAAAACTGTGAAATGGAGAAGTTATGATCCAGAAATAGCATCAATTGATGAGAATGGTCTGATTACAGCAAATAGCCTTGGAACCACTACGATAACAGCTACTACTGTAAATGACTTAAAGACTTCTTGTGAAATAACAGTTGTAGATTATGAAATCGAACCTCAAATTAAATGGGAAGGGCATTATAATGTTTCATCAAATTATTCGCTGATTAATCCGACACGACTTTATCCCTATAATTTTGAAATGGATATAGAAAAGGTTGGAGATGAATGGTATGTAACATCATTTTTAGGTCAAGATTTGAAAAAATATTATGATGGTGGATATCTTCTTCAAGACAATGGTGATGGCACAGCAACTGTCAATCTTATGGAATATTTCATTCTTCAATACACTAATAAAAATTACCCGATATACGTAATCCACGGATGGGATAAAGAAAAAGAGGAAAGGTCGAATTACTTAGAATTCAGAATGACCGGAGATGGCAGAATCTCCATCAGTGATTTCGATGTAGTTTCTTTCACATGGTCTGAGAACGATGGGAAATGGATCGATGGTAAAACAGAATCCGAATACTATGATGTAACAGCACGTATTAGTAAAGAATTCACTTATCAAGGAGTCAATTATGTAGTGCTTGATAGGGTTGAAACGTATACTCACATATTAGCAGTTGCCCCTCAAATAGCAGGCAATATAGAATATGTGATGGTGGCCGATGGCAAAGTGGGGATAAGTTTAGATGAAAATAAAACATATGGATATCTAAATGCCTCTTCGATAGATGAAGATTGCATCGGAATCAATCTTACCGACAATATGTCATTGAGCAGATTCTATATAGAGACTGCACCGGAAGGGGATTACTATATTAAGGATTCATATGGTAGATATTTATATCAAATCGGGAATTACAACAGTTTTAATGTCAGTTACGACCTCCCTGAAGAAGGAGCAATCTGGAGCATTGATATATCTGATGGAACAGCAAAAATATATAATATAGATGCTAAAAAATTTATTCAGTTTGATCCCCGATACGGTACCTACGGTTCATACTCAGATCAACGAGGAATCATGCCAAAACTATATGTGAGAATCCCTGATGAATTAATTCAAACATATGAGAGGAAATGCATGACTAAACCGGGGGATTTTTTTACTTCTGGAACAACCTTCAATGGAGATCTAACAATACCTGAAAAGGCATACAATGGACAAGTAGATTATACAGTAGTGGCTATCGGTAAATACTCATTTCACTCTAACAAGGATATAACTTCAGTGGTACTTCCTCCCACAATTCAATCTATTGGAGAATTAGCATTTTCAGATTGCAAGAATCTTAAATCAGTTTCTCTATCTTATGGTATTATGAAAATTGGAGACGGTGCTTTTATGACATCAAACATTTCTTCAATTACTCTTCCAACTTCTCTCACTTGTATAGGAGAATTATCTTTTTCATGGAATCCTCTTACAGACATATCCATACCAAAAAATGTCAATAGTATAGGAAGATGGGCTTTTGATTGTGAAACACTGGAGAATATTAAAGTCGACCAAGATAACAATTTTTTTGCATCTTTAAACGGAGTGCTTTTTGACAAATCGATACACAATATAGTATGCTTCCCAGCAGGGAAGACTGGAGATTACTCTATACCATACTCTGTAAAGATTATTAAAAGAGGTGCTTTCTATAACAGTAAGATATCTTCTTTAAACATACCCAAATCAGTAAATATCATAGAAACTCTAACTATTCATTGTTGTAACAGTCTTTTATCTTTAACCCTTCCCTCCTCACTTAAGGTAATCAGCGGGGATGCCATATGGGCTTGCCCAAACCTAAAAAGTATTTATTATAATACAACCAATCCTATTTTCACAGATGAAGCAATATGTAATGAATCTGTGTATTCAAAAGCCACTTTTTTCGTGCCAGCCGATGCCATTTCCACATTTAAGGCTACAAATCCTTGGAAGAACTTCAAAAAAATAGAAGCATACGAGTTTAAGGAATTCTCAACACTTCATTCCATCAGAGAAGCAATAGAAACAGCTTCTTTATTAGGGTATGATGAATACAGTGAGCCATATGTTATAGATTTTGAACCGATTGTGACATTTTCAGGAAAGGGCACCACGTATATAACATCTGACGACAATTATTTTTCAATTTACGACAAAAATCTTGTATTGAAACCAGGTCAAAAGATAAGAAAAGGATGGACAGCTAAACTGCATAACTATTATGGTATCCTTGAGTTCTCACCAACTGAGGATACTACAATAATTGAAGGAGAAATATTTGCTATACCGGATCCAGTTCGAATTGAATATTCAACTCAAATCAACCGAGATCTCTTGAGTGCCGTTGTATATATCCCTAATGTGGAGTTTAGTGAGGCGACTCCGGACAGCCGTGATTCATTTGCAGGAAAATTGAGAAACCAACATCTGTCATTTTATAATAACTTTGCAGTACCCTCTCAACCAGCCGGGACTTATGATGTGATTGCAACAATTGGATCATATTATGATCAGTTGGAAGTGCAGCCGATTGAATATATCAAAGCCAATTCGGTTGAAGAAATCAGCATAGATGAAGCGATAGAATACTATAACTTACAAGGACATAGAGTGATGAATCCTGATGATCGAGGAATATACATTCGAAAGAAAGGACAAAGAATTGATAAGGTAATAATCTCGCGTTAAAAACAGCAAAGAGGGTGCAATTCGTCATGATGCATCCTCTTTATTGTCTTTCAGTATGGCTGATTTCGTATGTATGATTGATATGAGTTAGGGGCGTAAAGGTATTAGCATAATATTACAGCAACTATTGTATATCAATCTTCAATATCAAAGGCGTAAGAGTAGGGGATGAAGTCCTTGGACTGGGAACATTCCTGCCAGCCTTTTTCGCGATGACTATATTCGGATATTTCACCTGCTGAATAATCGCAGAAACGTCCACAAACTTTATGAAGTATTTCCTTCTCAGAATCAGTAAAAACATCCATATTCGGATTTTCTATTGCCCGAATCATAATGCCACTGGTCCCGTTGGGATAGATGAACTCCTCCATTTCCACGCCCCTGGCTCTTGAGTAAATCTCTCCATAGTTGTAAGGCACAGGTCCATGAGTAATAGCTTTGTATTCCAGGCCTGTAAGTCCGAATCCATCATGTTTGTACTTGAGGAAATCCGAATAGAAAAGAAGTTTATTCATCTTAGTTACAAAAACGCCATTGAGTTCTGTGCAGAAAAATTTGATTACCTCAGCAGTTTTAGATGGCGAATAAGAAATAAAACCATTATTCAATACAGGTTGAGATGACTTTTCATACACACCGAATTCTCGATTCCTTATTTTGAGATAAGATTTTTCTCCAATCTCGGATTTAGAACTTTCAAGGAAATCACGAAAAACAGATTCATTGCGAATAGCCATAATGGCTTTCGCATTAGATTCACTTGGCACTTTCCCAGCTTCATAATATCTCCATTGATTGGCTCCAAACCCCATAATCTCTGACATCATGGATGCAGATACTCCATATCTATGTCTAAGCTTTATAATTTCGTCTGGAAAGGGATATCTCTTTTTTTCTCTATATGCGTTGTAAACCTGATTTTCGTTTACCTCATCAAGTTGATCTGTCGTAAATTGCTCTCCACTATCCTCGCAACGATAAGCAAGATGAATATATGGAATCTTCTCACCTCGGAACTCCGCTATGTCTGGCTCCGATACTAACGTCATTGGTTTGCCCGTAATTGGGCTGAGTTCTTCCTTCATAACATTCGCCTATTTTAATGGATAATTCATCGGATGTTCTGCTCTATGAAATGAAATACATATAGAACGTCCGTTAAATCCACCCATTGTAATTTTTATATATACTTCTACGTCTTTTACATCTTTACCGAAAACCCACATCTCTGCACCATGATTGAGTTCATCTGTAATCGGACCTTCAGAATAATCCTCCGTTTCAATACTCTTGATTATCTCCATGCGTTCAAAACGAGTTATATCCAAATCGAACAGAGCGTTTCTATTCTTTGCTCTGTCATCCCGGAAAAGAATCCCGAATACCTTAACTTTCTCATGGAAGGATGACAAAAAAGTCTCAACCTCTTCTCTCAATGCCATATTCAGTTGTTTAAATTTATAATGGAGCAAAGATACAAAAATAAAACAAATAATTCAACCTTAAGGTTGAATTATTTTATAATATAGCAT
>CAMWQF010000272.1 GCA_947176285.1 uncultured Porphyromonadaceae bacterium | reverse complement strand
TAAGGACGGTCACGAGAATTGACCAGAGGGTTTCAGAAGCCGCAAAACTGGGATTCGAGACTATCTTCATACCATCCGGCAATCTTAAAGGTATTCATGACAAATTTAATATAAAGATAGTTGAAGTCAATAAAGTGACTGACGTTTTTGAACGTATCTTCAGAGGGGAAGCATGAAAGATTATTTATAAACCGAGGACTTCCGACGGAGTCATACCAAGATTGGTACAGAGTACACGAGCTACCTTCAATTCCTCTATACGATTCAGTGCATACTCATATTGTTCCTTTGTAATTTCCATATCTATCTCCTTAAATAGTTGAACAATCCTTTATTCTATCATACTCTTCGTGGGTTCCCACAAATCGGATGAATACTCTTCCTATAGTGAATTTGACTACGACTATTAGTCTGTAACGGTTTCCCCTTATGTTGAATACATAATGCTGATTACCAACATAGTCAGCAGAAGGAAAAGATTTCCCACAAAAATCAACTATTTTAAAAGAAGAAGATCAAAATAATACATTCGTGTTTTCAAATCGTCCCCATTGATTTGATAAAAATCTTTTTCATCCTCTATTCGAGGGAATAATGGTTTGAATCCATTACGTTCATAATACTGTAGGGTGCGGTTGGAATTAACTGCATCAACCAATACAAAACGGCATCCAGTTTTATTATCCTCCGCAATAAACCAATCTTTGACAAAATCCATCATTTGGGTGCCAATCCTATATTCCTTACCTTGAAATTCCTTCGCCACTGCAATCCTTCCTATTAGAACAGCCGGATAGGTTCTTCCTTGTTTATTATAAGATATATTCTTGTGCAGGTGTCTCTTTGGATTATTTTGCATGTGTGTCGTTTGTATGCCAGCATTTGCCAAAGTCACAAATCCCACAACCTTTGTTATATCATCATTTATAACCCAACAATAAGTCTTGCCCATCAAATCCTTTTCATAAGCGAGTGCATCATTTAAGAAAAAATCATCCAAATCTGAATCACCGCATGAAAAGGGTTTGCAATGAGCCAAAAATCTTTCATTCACCTTGGCAAATGTACAATCGTCATAAATGGAAAGTCGTGTACACATATATTAATCCCAAGGAAATTTAAAGTCTTGAAGTTGCCTCATAACCTTACGAACTCTTGCCTCCCTCTCTGGAGACAACCGTAAACGAGGCAGTTTTTCATTTTCCTCAGCTTCTCTCACAAAAGCTTCGGCTATTTCTCCTGTAAGAATAGGTACTTGTTTTATTGGGGTTGCCATAATAATGTTTTTATTTAAAATACAAATTTACAAAATTATAACAAATAATGCAAGTATTTAGATGAAAAATATTTACTTTTTCAGTTTGATGATTTCGGCGGGGGTGGATTTGAATTGGGTCACTGCCATGCCGATGTTTGCGTTGATGTAGGTGGGATCGCAGACGGTGAATTTTCGACCATCAATTTCGAAATAATCTCCGGTTATAGGTTCGTTAAAAGCCACTGCTGTCGCGATGTGCTGGGGGTAATGGACTAAGACAACATCAAGACCCAACAGTTCTCTGACAAGTACAGAATAAAGAATTGCTCTGTCTTCACAGTCAGAGTATGGATAATAGAATGTCTCATCAGCGAAGAGTGATCTCTCTATGCCGAACTGTTCCTGGTCTGTCTTATATTGAAAAGCCTTTTGTACAAAATGGAGAATGATATTTGCGGCTTCGGGACTGCGTTTGCCTTCAATAGTTTTTTCAAGTTCAGGATAAAGTTGATCCTTCACGTCTTGGCTAAGAGAAGCGTTGGCATAGAGATTCCAATGGCAGCTTTTGGGATAATCATTGTAGAAATCAATAAGGTTTTTGTTTACAGCCACATCCAAGTATATTTTTTCGGGATAATCAATACTAAATATCCTTGCTTCTGCGGGATTGACCGAAATATGCGGTTGATAATTTATTGCCATAGAGAAAAATTGCTCACGAGGGAACTCCTTATCAAAAATATATATAGATCCTTTGCCTTTTGAAGAGTCAATTACATAATAATTGATATCATTTTTAGCCACATATGAATAATCGTAGATAGTCTCTTTACTTGGCATCAGAATGACAAGGCTATCACTCTTACGCCCCAAACGCACCTTATAGCCAGATTGAGTCAGAAGAAACATTTGAAGAAGTTTTGCGACGTTGTGGTCATGAGGGCAAGCTGCTCCAGCTAGCTTTTCAGTAAGTTTGAAGTATCCCCAATCGGGAAGATAGAGTCTATCGCGAAGATTTATAATTTCTTGAATTACGTCTACAGTTACTTCAGCAGACAGAAGTTGCCAAGCATCCGCAACACTGTTCTCATCAGTCGTTTGCAAAGACGGTATGAGTGATTTTTTTAGTGGAATACGATATGTATTGCCATAAAATTCAAAAGCCACACCATCTTTTATTGGTCTTGAAGGTGCCTGGATAATTGGGGTATCAGGAAGATTCGGATTTATATCTATCTCAGGTATATAAGGTTCGGGTATAGGTAAAAGAGGAGTTGGCGGTTCGGGAACATCAGGAATATTAATGACCTCTTCAAAGGGAAGAATATCATCTTCAGGCGTATCTTCTGGATCGGCAACAATAGGTTTAGGGGGTTCTGGAATGGTTGGCGCAGGAACAGGGGGCTGCGCCTCATGCATATCCCATCTCATCCGCATAAACTCAGCAAACTCTTGATTTACCTTATTACGATATTCTTCAAATTCCTTCTTCTTTGAATTCTTGAAATTATTGAATTTCTCCTCAACCTGACGTTTATATTCATCGAAAGTGGACTGAGCAAATGAATAACTGCTACAGTTACTGATTGCAATGATAACTGTCAGACTAATTATGCGGATGATTTGAGATCTGTTCATATTATATAATATTACAACTTTACTATATATCCCGCCTGCAGAATTACAGACGGGATATTAATACTAAAAAGTAACGGCCAATAAAACACCTGCTGATTGCATATCAGAATAAGGAGTGAAAGCGAGATGCGGTTTTCCAACTTCAATATGTTTCTTTCCTTTGCATACAATACCATCAATGACATTCCATGCATAAATAGCCGCCGTGGCACCAATGAATCCATTACGGATATTTTTCATATTGTCAGCCTTATTGATATAATTCTTAATGTCAGCTGTATTATGAGTTCGTTTGGCTTTTGATACATAAGAAGAACGCATCCCTTCAAAAGCTATGATTCCAGCAACCGACAATATTTCACCTCCGATGAAAAGCGCACCTTTAACATTTTGCCCCTTATGAATTTGTGCCATACCGGGCACAAATACTCTTGGGGAAAAACCATATTTATCTGTTATGGTCACCGGTTCCAATTCAAACAAAGGATTTTTTGCTATCTGCACCAATAGAAATGTCATATATTGCCCCGATTCTGTTAAGACCGTATAAGCATCTTTTATAGGAGCTTTAACTGTCAGCATATCGTTACCTTTTACAGTCACAATACCGTTATCAACATTGATTGTATTTAGTTGACCAGTAGCAAGACTTTGATTCTCAATAATTTTTTTAACAGCATTATTATAAGCTTCCATTCGAGTAAATCCAGTAGCGGAAACAACTGTTAATCTAGAATTTGGCAGGTCTGCAGAATACCCATTGATCCAAAATGGCACTTCTGAATTATATATATTCTGTCCCCAAGTAATGAGTGGGGACAGAAATATTAGTATTATGATAAGGAGATTCTTCATATGTTATTGTTCCTTATAGTTTTTGAAGGCTTCATCCATGCGTTCACGAAATTGCTTTTCATCAAACTGCAACTTTAATTCTTCATCTTCCGAGATGTATTTTGAAACTCTATCTGCGAATTCCTTTTTATAAACCCTCAAAGCCCGA
Source organism: uncultured Porphyromonadaceae bacterium (assembly GCA_947176285.1). Classification (GTDB taxonomy): domain Bacteria; phylum Bacteroidota; class Bacteroidia; order Bacteroidales; family Muribaculaceae; genus Lepagella. The sequence continues at coordinate 476 of CAMWQF010000272.1, read as the reverse complement.
AATACAGTTACATTCCCTTTGTCATCTGGTGTATAAATAGGTTCTTTAGAATCGCGAGTATCATTAATGATGGCATTTATAATATGATCACCAGCACCTTCCAATTTCGACTGGATATCTGTGCCAAGTTTGTTACTATTGGCTTTAGAATAGTTAGATATCATACCTTTGTATGAATGTTTCATTTTCATGCGGATTTGATCTTGACCATTTGCTAGGGCATTTTTCTGTACTTCGCCCAACTGATTTAATGGACCATAAGCAATTCCTGTCGCTCCAAAATATTCTTCCGTATCAACTTCAGAATTTGGTATTTGAAAAAACTTACCAAAAGGATTTGTGGTTTCTTGCTTAGGTTCTGCCTTCTTTTTCTTTGCCTCCACATTTATGGAGAGAAGAGCGATTGCTATTGTCATAGCAATTCATTACTGTCCCGTTAAAATTTGAAAGAGTACAATGAAATTATTGAAATTTAG
>CAMWQF010000271.1 GCA_947176285.1 uncultured Porphyromonadaceae bacterium | reverse complement strand
ATCAGATTTTTCTAACATACATGGCACGTATCGCATTCAGAACAGCCAAAATCATAACTCCGACATCAGCAAAAATGGCAAGCCACATATTCACAATACCGAATATTCCGAGTATCAGGCAAACACCTTTTATTCCGAGAGCCATAATGATGTTCTCCCAAACAATCTTAAGGCATTTACGAGAAACACGTATCGCCTTGCCGATTTTTCGCGGATCATCATCCATAAGCACTACATCTGCCGCTTCTATTGCCGCGTCACTTCCAACAGCCCCCATGGCTATGCCGAGGTCTGCACGGGAAAGTACAGGGGCATCGTTTATGCCATCCCCTACAAATGCAACATTGCCATATTTTTGGGGGTCATTAAGAATTTGTTCAAGATGAAACACCTTATCTGACGGAAGCAACTGACTGTAAACCTGCTTTATCCTTAATTGTTCTGCGGTCTGCTCTGCAACAGATTTTGTGTCTCCTGTAAGCATTACGGTGTGCTGTACTCCAGAACGATATAAATCAGAAATACCTTCTTTAGACGTAGGTTTGATAACGTCTCCAAGCACTATATGACCGGCATAATTATTCTTAATAGCAATGTGAACGATAGTTCCAGCTGTATGGCAATGGCAAGGTTCGATATTCAAACTGCGCATAAGCTTTTCATTGCCGACAGCAACCGGGTTACCGTCAATCACTGCTGTAATACCATAGCCACTTATTTCTTGTAAATCAGTCATGCGGCTACGGTCAATCTTGTGTCCATAGGCGCGTTGAAGTGATCGTGCAATGGGATGGGATGATGAGGACTCTGCGATCGCAGCATACTCAAGTATTGTTGCTTTACGTTCATCAAGATCTTTATCATCGTTATCGTGAAAAGCATTAACTTCAAAGACGCCCTGGGTGAGTGTACCAGTTTTATCGAAAACAACAGTCTTTATCTTGGAAAGTGTTTCAAGAATATTCGCACCCTTTACGAGTATTCCTTCACGGCTGGCGCCACCTATTCCGGCAAAGAATGAAAGCGGGATACTCACAACGAGAGCACACGGACAACTTATCACAAGGAATACTAAAGCCCGGTACACCCAAGTCTCAAATGTTTCAAAGTCAAACGGAGCGCCCTTAAACACCATCAAAAAAAGCGGTGGCAAAATGGCGAGCGCTAATGCTCCATAACATACTGCAGGGGTATAGACACGGGCAAACTTTGCAATGAAATTCTCCGACTTTGATTTTCTTGATGCGGAATCCTCGACAAGTTCAAGTATCTTAGAAACAGTAGAGTCTCCAAAATCTTTTGTCGTTTTGATTTTCAATAGTCCCGACAGATTGATACTTCCACTTATAACCTCATCATCCTTACAAACCTCACGGGGAAGAGACTCTCCCGTTAAAGCAGACGTATTAAGTGATGATTCTCCTGAAACGACAATTCCGTCTATAGGAATCTTTTCACCGGGTTGTACTAATATAATCTGCCCAACTTCCACATCATCCGGATCAACCTTTATAATAGTTCCGTCTTGTTCAATGTTAGCATAGTCAGGGCGAATATCCATTAAAGCAGCAATGTTCTTGCGACTTTTACCTACAGCATAGCTTTGGAAAAATTCACCTATCTGGTAGAAAAGCATTACGGCTATTGCTTCAAGGTAATCACCACTTCTTTCGTATATTGCCAATGCAAATGCTCCAATAGTTGCGACTGCCATAAGGAAGTTCTCATCAAAAACTCTACCGTTGATTATACCTTTCCAAGCTTTTTTCAATATATCTCCTCCGATAATCAGATAGACGATGAGATACAATGACAACTGAAGCCATCCCGTAACATTAATAAATTGCAATGCCACTGTCATTATTACTGCAATAATGATCCTGACAAGCATATTGTGCTGTTTCTTGTTCATAGAGCATTAATTAAACACAAAAGTCCGACCTACATTAGCCGGACTATATTGGTCTGTAATCGCATTTTAAAGAATCTCAAAGTCAGATTCAACTTTCTTAGCAGCTTTAAGCACGTTTGCCATCACAGTTGTTTCATCCGCCCCTTCTTCAAAGGTTACTTTCATTTTCTGGGTCATGAACGAAATCGAAAGGTCTTTAACTCCTTCAACTTTTTTAGCGGCTTCTTCCACGAGGTTAGCACAGTTAGCACAGTCAACCTCAATCTTATAAGTCTTGCTCATATTCTAACTTATTTTGAATTTGTTTTTGTTTACGAAGGCAAAATTACACTTTTTACAGCGCAAACCGGTTGCAAACACGTGAGAACCCTGATTATTAGGCCTTTATAGCGAAGGTTTCAAAAATTTTTAGTAACTTTGCAGAAAATTTGATAAAATGAACAATTCCGATATTGAAAATATTTTGACAAATCACGGCATTAAGCCAACTACAAATAGAGTACTTGTCTTAAAAGATTTACAAAAGCGTACTTCTCCTGTAAATCTTGCTGATTTAGAAATGTCGTTAGACCCTATGGACAAAGCAAGTATTTTTAGGGTGCTGGAACTTTTCTCGAAGAATGATATTGTACATGTCATTGAAGATGGAAGTCGTTCCATAAAGTATGAACTTTGTAATGGTAAGGAACATCATTCAGTTTCAGACCAACATGCCCACTTCTATTGTGAAAAATGCGGATCAGTAATCTGTTTAGATTACGTAAAAATGCCGGATATAAATATACCCGAACAATATAAAGTAAAATCAGTAAATTTTATGTTTAAGGGTATTTGTCCGAATTGTTATAAATAAGTTCAGACAAAGTATTTCGCATCCAACATTTGACGATAAAAAATACCCTGAGACTATCTAATAATGATCAGTTCTCAGGGTATTGAAGTTTTATTTTAATCTTATATCTTCATGATAGAAGTAATTTACAATGGTAGGATGTCCTTGTTTGGCACGACCATATGGAAGGTCGTTGACAATATATGGTAAGTCATGCTCTTCCGCGTACTTTCGCACTATTTCATCAAGTCGCTGCCAATAATCGCGCTTATGCTTATTATAAATCTCTTCATATATGGGTTTGAGAGACGGATAGTTACTATCTATATAACTTATAATCGCTCCTTTAAATTGCCCTCGAAGATTTAGATTTTCAAGCCAAATTAAATCAGTAAAATCCTTTACCCGCTCTATAATCGGGATTACATCCGTAATTCCAGGGAAAATAGGAGAGATAAAGCATACTGTGCGGATACCTGCTTCATATATTCTTTTCATTGCAGCCAAACGCCGTTCAATTGAAACAGCATCGTCCATGTCACTTTGAAATTGTTCGTCAAGGGTATTTACAGAGAACGATACGGTAACCTTGGGGAACTCCTTTAATAAATCTAAATCACGAAGAACAAGATCAGATTTGGTACAAATCAGAATTTCCGCAGATGAGCCTCTCAATTCTTCAAGTAGTTGCCGAGTACGACGATACGTTTCTTCATAAGGATTATATCCGTCAGTTACAGAGCCAATCACTATACGCTGTCCGTCATATTTGTGAGGATCTGGAATTGGTTTCCAATATTTGACATCCAGAAAGCTACCCCATGGTTCCGAATGCTTTGTAAAGCGTTTCATAAAGGAAGCGTAACAATACTTGCATGCATGAGGACAGCCAGTATAAGGATTGACAGAATATCCTCCAACTGGTAGAGAGGATTTTGTCATTATCCCTTTTACCTCTACAGATTTTAGCGATTCTGGTAATATTTCCATACACTATAACTTAATGGATTCTCCATTATTAGGAATGAAGAGCTTCTTAGAAAAACCATTATCAACAGAAGTCTGTCGTAGCTTTTTCCTTGTAACAGTGTTATGATTAACACCTTCAAGATGTGTGGCTACAATATCTGCATTGGGAGCGTAATTGTGGAGTTTAACCACATCATCATCGTTCATAATGACATGGTGGAAACCGTTGAATTTATTCCCTCAAGCATTTACGATTATTACGTCAGGTTTATAAATGTCAATCGTCTCCTTAACACCATTATACCATATTGTGTCCCCAGTAAGATATAACCGTTTTTCTGAATCGGACATGAACACAATACCACATGTATTTCCTGCGATCAGAATCAAAGGGAATTTTCCATGCTTGGACTTTGTTTTTACTAACTGAACATTCCCAATCTTTGTATTTTCTCCAAGTATATCAACATTATTGAAACCATGTTTGGTCAACATTTCCTTGTCCTTGAAGTCTTGTGCAAAATTTTCATATTTGGGATATTTTCTTTATCTTTGTGCAAAAATAGGTATCTCTTGGCAAGAGATTCGGGGTTTTGCTAAACATTTTGGGGTCGGAGTTTCTATGATGGGAGTCGGAGATATGCTTATCGGATTAATATTTTTAAGAT
>CAMWQF010000270.1 GCA_947176285.1 uncultured Porphyromonadaceae bacterium | reverse complement strand
ATTATTCATAACAATATTGTTTATCTTTCTTGATTAACAATATTGTTAACAAAATAGTTCTGAATATTACTAAAAAAACATTATCGTTTGATTCCTACCAGCAGGAAACTACGGCTCGCATGTTCTAATTATTATGCCATTTTTTGCATAGAAGATACGGGGAATGCCAATGGAGGCGAACATTGAATAGATACTGCGGTCGGTCTGGGGCGAGACAGGAAGTGTCAGATTATTCTCTGTCCAGTACCGTTCTACATCTACCGCATTTTCCTCTCGGGAAATACAGATATATATTTTTTGCGTGTCTTCCGGACGTTTCAGGTTTTCTTCATATTGTTTCTGCAGAATGGGTAATTCCCTTCGGCAGTCAGGACAAGTGGTATTGAAAAATACGATTATAAGATCTGCCACGTATGAATCAGCGGAGTTTACCTTTTTTCCTTCTATGGTTGTAACTTCAAACTGTGGAAGTGCATCGCCCGCTTGAAGATACCATACCGGTTCCTCATTCTCACTGACACATCCTGCCACACATATAATCAGTGATATAAATATTGTATGGAATACTTTCTGTTTTCTCATGATATGCAAAATTAGTCATAAATTTTGAGAACACAAAGGAATAGAAGTTAGATTTGTGAACACAATAAAAAAGGACACGCTTTTGGCATGTCCCAATAGGTTTAGTTATTTGGAAAAAGTTCTTTACACACTCTTGGACGCTAATATGATGCGCACACTACTTTGAGAGTTTATTGTATTCTTCGTCAGTGACAGGTTCGAGCCAGACGTTTTCGGTCTCCTCGCCGGGAACTCCGAAAGCGAGGTGTGCAAACCAAGAGTCTTTTGCTGCTCCATGCCAATGCTTTACGTTGGCGGGGATATTGATGACAGTTCCGGGGAGGATTTCAACGGCAGGTTTACCCTCTTCCTGATACCAACCACGTCCGGCAACTCCTACCAGCATCTGACCTCCACCCTTTTCAGCCTTGTGAATATGCCAATTGTTGCGGCATCCGGGTTCAAAAGTCACATTTGCGAACGGTATCTGATCCGTAGCAATCTGTGCGAGATAACTGTTGCCGATAAAATACTTTGCGTAGGCTGTATTAGGTTCCCCAATCGGGAAAATCATCTCTTTCTGGAACTGTGCCTTGGCGTCGTCACCCATTATGTCATCATTCCACACTTCCTTAGCCTGACGGAAAGCAGCCCACGCCTTAGGCCATCCTGCATAGAAAGCGATATGGGTTATTATCTCAGAGATCTCTGTGCGAGTGATGCCGTTTTTCTTCGCCTCCTGAAGATGATAGGTTAGCGAACTATCGGTAATACCCTGGGAGATGAGGCATGTGACTGTCACAAGGCTACGGTCGCGGAGAGATAGGAGGTCGTTGCGGCTCCAAACCTCGCCAAAAAGGATATCGTCGTTGAGATGCGCGAACTCCGGAGCGAACTCGCCGAGAGCATCACGACCGGCTGTCTGTACTATTTTCTGCTGTGCCATAATATTAAATATTGTTGCCACTGATATGAGCAGCATGATTATCTTTTTCATTTCAATCAAGATTTACAATCTTATAGTTTTGGGAGCCAAGTCCTATTTTCTCACCGTAGTCAAGAGTATGCATGCCGTTGCGTGAATCGATACGCTCGATAAGATGCACTTTGCCATGATCATCGGAAGAGCGTACGAGATCTGTACAAGCCTTGTCGAGAGCAATCGGGTCAAGAGAAGCAAGGACACCTATATCATGCATTTGAGGATCTGCGGGATGAGAATCGCAATCGCAATCTACGGAAAGATTGTTAGCGACGCTGATATAAATAATATTATCACCTGCGTGATCGGCAACTGCTTTGGCAGCCTCAGCCATTGACTCCAAGAAATCATCCTGTTTTGCGGCTTTCCATCCATTTTCACGAGTCTCAGTAGCGCCTGCGCTATGAATATACATCTTGCCATTGCCTGATGCTACGCCAATCGACATATTTTTCACAGCACCTCCAAAGCCACCCATGGCATGTCCCTTGAAATGTGACAGAATTACGGTGAAATCATAGTCGGGATAGTGAGAGCCTACGATATCATATTTCAGATGCTTTCCATTCTCAATCGGAAGTTTTACCTCTCCGTCAGCATCCATAATGTCTACCGGTGCAATGGCAGTGAATCCATGATCCTCAGCCGCCTTACGGTGATCTTCCGTTGAGAAGCGCTTGCCATTGTAGGCGGTGTTGCATTCAACTATTGTCCCCTTTGTAAGATCTACAAAGTCTTTGATTAGAGTTGGCTGGAGATAGTTGTGACCACCCGGTTCGCCTGTAGAAATCTTTATAGCAACCTTTCCGGTAGCCTCGCGGCCGAGAGCCTTGTAAAGTTTCACAATTGCCTCGGGAGAAATCTCTTTTGTCATATACACCACTGAAGGTTCCCCAGAAGTGGCAGTTTCTGTTGCTTGCTCGGACGCATTTTGTGCGGTACAAGACAAAGTCATAAGACCGCATAAGATTGAAGTTATTACTTTATACATGATTTTGTAGAATAATTTCTGCAAATTTACAATAAAAAAACCATATCCAGACAACCGTTATCACAGAAATCTTTACCATTTTTACATTTTTTATATTAACTTTGTAATCTCAATACAACATAATTATGACTCGAATAATACTCATAACCTTCTTATTCATTTCAAACATTATTAATTGCGTCGCTGAGAATGTAATTCGCAACGGAGTGCCATGGTTTGATACTGATGGGAATATCGTGAATGCCCATGGCGCGTGTATAGTAGAGGATGGAGGAAAGTATTGGCTATTTGGCGAGTATAAATCTGACGAGTCAAATGCTTTCCCGGGGTTCGGATGTTACTCTTCTACAGATCTCGTCAATTGGAAATTCGAACGTGTTGTGCTTCCGGTGCAAGAGGATGGAATCCTTGGTCCGGAACGCGTCGGAGAGCGCGTCAAGGTAATGCGTTGCCCATCCACAGGAGAATATGTCATGTTTATGCATGCTGACGATATGAATTACAAGGATCCCAACATTGGGATAGCAGTATGCGACCGAATAGACGGAGATTATCGCCTTTTAGGCACTATCGAATATGAAGGAGAGCCGATCAAGAGATGGGACATGGGAACTTATCAGGATGATGACGGAACGGGATACCTGCTTATTCATCATGGACCTATCTACCGGCTCAGTAAGGATTACCGAAGCATAGAGTCGAAAGTGGCAGACATCAAAGATATGGGTGAGTCCCCGGCGATGTTCAAGAAAGACGGCATCTACTATCTCCTAACCTCCCACACCACAAGTTGGGAACGCAACGACAATTACTATTACACAGCGCCGTCTCCGGAAGGACCATGGGAAAAGCAAGGACTTTTCTGTCCGGAGGGATCGCTGACATATAATTCCCAATGTACTTTTGTGTTTCCATTAAAGAAAGATGGCAAAACAATACCGATTTATATGGGAGACAGATGGTCTTTTCCACACCAGGCATCCGCGGCTACATATGTCTGGCTCCCAATGAAAACGGAGGGCACTCAGTTATCGATACCGGAATACTGGCAAGCATGGGATATTGATTCCATTGCCGAGTCAAAGCAAAAAGGCGCCATAGCCTCTCACTCATGGTCGTCTGATACACCGGGAGACAAACTGACAGTTCCATTCAAAGGGAAAAGGATAAGTGTTGTCGGGAAATCAGACAAAGGCTCGGGCTATGCCCGGATAAGGATAACAGACAAGGAAGGGAATATACTACACAATTCCCTTGTAGACTTCTACAGTAAGGTGGAAAATGTTGGCACGCGCTTCGTGAGCAAGTCATATCCTGAAGACGAATATGTTCTTGAGATAGAAGTCACTGAAGAGAATCCAGTATGGTTTAACAAGAGAGGCGATCGCTTCGGCAGTACCGGATTGTTTGTGAATGTTGTCGAGACAATAGTGGATTAGGCTGCAGCTTCAGGACGTTTCCTAAAACGGCGAATGAAATACCACATCACAAAGATCGAGAGGAAAGCCATTATGGCTCCTACCGCCGATGACGAAGAAGCAGGATGTCCGGCTGATATTGGGAGACCTCCCATAAATGCCCCGACGGCATTGCCAAAATTGAATGCCACCTGCACCATCGCTCCTCCCATCAACTCTCCGCCCGGGGAATTCTCAATAAGCATCAACTGCATGGGCGAAGAAAGAGCGAAAAGCATCGTGGCGGCTATCACCACTGTGGCACCGGCAGTCCAGATACTGAAAGTGTCAAGTGCAGTCAAAACAAGAGAGACAGTCATAATGATGGTCACCCAAAGGGTCGTCTTCTCCGGGGTGATGCGGTCGCTCACCCTTCCGCTGTAGTAGTTGCC
>CAMWQF010000269.1 GCA_947176285.1 uncultured Porphyromonadaceae bacterium | reverse complement strand
CCCCTTACTGCTTTTCTTTGCAGAAAGGGTGATTGCTATAACTTGGAAGTGAAATTAGTTAAATAATTCCAACTTGGCTTTATTTCCTTTTTTAACTATGAATAATCCTTTGCCTGGATTTTCTACCTTTGTTCCGTCGATAGAATAGTATACCGGAATAGCATTGCTATCATTAGAAATTTCAGATACTGCTGTGTTTTCCGGAAGCATGAATTTTACAGTAAATTCAAAGGATTTTGATGCGTAATCAATTTTTACTTTGATGTCTTTTACCTTAGTCGGTTTTTCTTCGTTTTCAAATTCTTCTGATGGGAGAAAATCTCTATGAATCTGTAGATTTGAGGGTGTTGTTCCGATAGTGCCGGTAGATGTCACGCTCTTTCCCGGTTCCGGAGCTTGACAATTCATCGGCCAACATAACTGAGTGCCGTAAGTGTTTTCTCCGGCGGTCAATGTTACTGTAATAGGCATCTCTCCTGATTCTGTGGAAACTTCTATTTCAGGATCCCAACGATAGAAACATCCAGCTCCGTATTCTGTGTAATCTTCTACATCACATGGGGTCTCCACCACTTGGTTATTGGCTACTGCATTTCCTTTTGAAGTAACCTTGATGTCTTGAGCCATTGCTGCATTAGAAATGACGGCCAGTGCTACTACCAAGGCCCATTTAATTTTTTCTTGTGTAAATTTTATCATATGCTATGGTTTAAATTTAATTATTCATTAGAGTGCTTTGCACATTCATATTGCAAAGTTACAAAAAAATATTGTTAATTCAAAAATAAATTATTAAAAGATTTGATGTGTTAAAATATTTATGTATCTTTGCAAAGATATATGTAAGGAGATTCGGTGATAATGAGGAGTACCCGTATCTCTACTTGAAAAAATACTGCGATAATAATCAATTGACATTATGAAACTTTTTTATAAAGCAACACTTGGAATCGCTCTTGCTGTAGTTCTAACAGGAGGTACTGATGTCCATGCTGGAGCGCCTGTGGAATTGTTGGCATTCTCAATGCCTGACGGCAATGGTGGATTGAAACTTGCATCAAGGGCAAGCAACGACAAAGATTGGCGCACCATCGGCAACTTCCACTCTTTCCTTGGCTCTGACTTTGGAGCATGGGGAAGCGGAAAAAAAATGCACAATGTCCGAATTAGTCAGGATGCGGAAGGCACATATTGGGTGGTTTTTAATCCGGACAAAAACGGTGAGGTTGTAGCTTATACATCCAGTCCGGATCTTGAACACTGGACACCTCAAGAGTATAGGCGTAGTGATTCTGACTTCTTAAAAGAACTCCCCTCTTCTGTCAACTTTACAAGTCTGACTGATGCTTCAGTTCAGGGGAAAGATGTTAAGGGTACGGTGCTTATTGTTGATTCAGATTTAATTGGTAGGCTTGATGGTCTCGTACATTATCAATCACTAAAAAATGCTAAGAATGATGAGCGTACAGACCAAGACCCATGGCGTTTTAAAGATTTAAAGCCATTAAAAGCCACTGTTACTCTCGACACGCATGGAGCAAAGCCAATAAGTGATGAATTCATCGGAATATTCTTTGAAGACATCAACTACGGAGCAGACGGAGGTCTCTATGCCGAACTCATTCAAAACAGGGACTTTGAATACTCGGAAAATGACCGTAAGGAATGGTCGCCATCATCATATTGGGATTCTTCTGATATGATTTTCAAAATAGAAACGACAGATCCCATTCATTCCAACAACAGCCATTATGCCCTGTGTCAGACTTCAAATAAGCCGGGGATTCTTACCAATAAAGGTTTTGATGGTATAGTGCTAAAGAAAGGAGAAAAATATCTATTCAATATCTTTGCTCGATCGGTTGCAAAGACCGGTCTTAAAGTTAGCCTCACTGACAAAAACGGAAAGATTCTTGCACAAGAAAAAGTCAATGTCCCTGCGGGAAAAGAATGGTCAAAACTTAGTGCTGCTCTAACTGCAAAAGCAGACTGCAGCGATGCTATGCTCAAGATTGAAATTCCAGCTAAGAGTACTGTCAGCCTTGACATGGTTTCCCTCTTCCCGGAAAAGACTTTCAAAGGACGAAAGAATGGTCTCAGAGAAGATTTAGCTCAGACTCTTGCCGATCTGCAACCAAAATTTATGCGTTTTCCCGGTGGGTGTGTAACCCACGGCAATGGAATTGACAATATTTATGACTGGAAAGGAACGATCGGACCTCTTGAAGCACGCAAACCGCTTCGTAATATATGGGGCTATCATCAGAGCCGGGGTCTTGGATTTTATGAATATTTCCTTTTCTGCGAGGATCTTGGTATGCAACCTCTTCCTGTATTGGCTGCCGGAGTGCCATGCCAGAATTCTTCCCTACATTCCCGCTATAGCCATGACGTACTGACATCCAACGGACAACAGTGCGGAATCCCATTGGAAGACATGCCTGCATATATTCAAGATATCCTTGATCTTGTGGAGTATGCCAACGGTCCCGTTGATTCGGAATGGGGCAAAAAACGTGCCGAAGCCGGGCATCCTGAGCCTTTCAATCTCAAATATCTCGGTATTGGTAATGAAGATCTTATCAGCGAGACATTCAAGACCCGCTTTAAGATGATTCGAGATGCCGTCAATGCTAAGTATCCTGATATTACAGTAGTGGGTACGGTAGGACCATTCTTCGAAGGATCCGACTATGAAGAAGGATGGAAATTTGCAAAGAAAGAGAATGTTGAGATAGTCGACGAACACTATTATGTGGCTCCCGGATGGTATGTCAATAACCGCACGTTCTACGACAATTACGATCGCAAAGGACCGAAAGTTTATCTTGGCGAATATGCCTCCCATTATCCTGGACGCGAATCAAACCTTGAGTGCGCTCTTTCTATTGGTCTTTATCTGACAGACGTGGAACGGAATGCAGATGTAGTCACTATGACTTCATACGCTCCCCTTCTTTCAAAGAAAGGACGGACTCAATGGCGACCGGACCTTATTTATTTCGATAATGAAAGCATATCATTGTCACCCGATTATTACGTACAGAAGATGTATGGCACCAATTCAGGAACTACATACATTCCTTCTTCAATCAAACTTCAGGAAAAGTGTTGCGGAAAGTGTGATAAATCCCCTAAAGAAATCACCAATGATGATGTGACTAACCGTTTTGGGGTATCTACCGTGATTGACGATAAGACAGGAGATACTATTGTACGCGTAGCCAATATGCTTCCGGTAGGAATTGACGTAAATCTTGAAGGATATCCTTCAGGAATGGCTGAAGTATCAGTTCTTTCAGGAAATCCGAGAGATACAAAAGTTGATCCCATAGTTTCAAAATATGAAATTAAAGGTTCTATCAATGTTCCCGCTTATTCCTTCACCGTAGTCCGTATATTATCAAATAATTAATACATTATTCCATGAAAAAACTACATCTCTTACTCATGCTTACCCTAATGATAATCTGTGGGGTAGCATGTAAGTCTTCCAAAAATGATAATTCTGAAAAATCAGAAGGAAAGACTCTCGTACTCTATTATTCACAGACCGGTGCCACAAAAGCTGTCGCAGAAGAATTGCAAAAACAACTAGGATGCGACATTGACTCTATAGTTGCAGTCAATCCCTACGACGGTGACTATGGTCAGACTATTGCCCGCTGGATGCAAGAAAAGAATGACAGCGTAAAGGTTGAAATCAAACCTATCAACGTCAACCTTGACGAATATGATACTATATTCCTTGGTTTTCCAATTTGGGGTGGCACCTATGCTCTTCCTATGGCTTCTTTCCTGTCTGATAATAAACTTGATGGCAAGAATGTTGTGACTTTCGCTACATTTGGCAGCGGCGGTATAGAAAAAGCCACTATAGATGTTGCTGTCGCGCTTCCGGCTGCGGACGTGAAAGAAGGGTATGGAATAAGAAATTCACGTATTGACAATGCATCGGAGGAAATTAAACGATTTCTTATTGAAAATGAGTATATAGAAGGAGAGATAGAACCTCTACCCGCTTTCTCCGACCCCGTTGATGTAACAGACCAAGAGGCTGTGATATTCCATGCCGCATGCGACAACTATCAGTTCCCACTCGGCAATCCCGTATCAGTCGCAACCCGCAACACACCGGCAGGTACAGAATATGAATTCGGGGTTAAATCCACCACCCCCGACGGCACCGAATCCAATTCCATCATCTACATAATAGCCCCACAAGGCCAAACTCCCGAATTCACCAAAGTAGTCAGAGAATAGGTGTAAGAATCGGACATTGAGCAATGCCCCCGGCTTCCTGAACAGAAGTCGGGGGCGTCATTAATTCATTATTACAAAATTTTTTCGATAATATAAAATATAATTAAAAATACAGTCTAAAATTATCATCTTTGAT
>CAMWQF010000268.1 GCA_947176285.1 uncultured Porphyromonadaceae bacterium | reverse complement strand
CCCTTTCACTCATATTGCGACAATCAAGGAGAGAGGACTACAAACGTCTTTCAGCCGCCGGCACGGGCGACTATTATCCTATCGAAGTAAACGCCGAAAGCAGGGAGATAAAGAAAGTGATGGATTACACTGACAGGTTTGTGAAGAGACATGCAGAGTATACTGCGACATACGACGGGGAATATTTCAAAAGCCGCAAGCTCGTAGGGGAACTTGCCATTGTACTCGCTGTGTCGCTTGCCCTTCTTTACTTCATTCTTGCCGCCCAGTTTGAGAGTCTTGTGCAGCCGCTTATCATTCTCTTCGAGATGGTGATAGATGTATGCATGGTTTTCATAGTGCTGTGGCTGACAGGAGAGACGCTAAACATAATGTCTATGACCGGACTTATCGTGATGGCAGGCATCATTATCAACGACTCGATTCTTAAGATCGACACCATCAACAGGCTCAGACGCGAAGGGATGCCGCTCTTGCAAGCGGTAAACGAGGCAGGGCATAAGCGACTCCGTCCGATACTGATGACTTCTCTGACAACTATCTTAGCACTTCTTCCTTTCCTACATAGAGGCGATATGGGCTCTGCTTTGCAATATCCTCTATCGCTTACCCTTGTCGTGGGCATGACAGTGGGAACTGCCGTGAGTCTTTTCATTGTGCCATTGCTGTATTATCAAGTTTATAAGGCTTATAGGCCAAATAGGGCATATAGGGCGAATAGGGCGAATACTTAGCAGCTATGAAAAATTCTGATAAAAGCTTCCTTTCGCGTCTTGACAGCGTATCGCCGTTTACTTTGCTGATGGTGATGGTGATCTGCATGGCTGCCGGGATCGCTGTGATTCCACTGCTTGATGTGGAGCCGGAGCCACGTCCGCGCCAGGGAAAGACCATCACGGTAAGTTTCAACTGGAACAGTGCATCGCCGAAAGTGATAGAACAAAACGTCACATCACGTATCGAAGGAGTTGTGTCTGCCATAAAGGGTGTGGAGAGCATCTCGTCGGTGTCAAATTTCGGAAGTGGACGCGTTGAGATTGAATTGAAACCTCAGGCAAACGTCTCTGCTACAAAATTTGAGATAGCTTCAGCCATTAAGCAAATCTACAAGAAATTTCCGGAAGGAGTGTCTTATCCATCTGTCACCGGAGGAGAAATCGTGAACTCCTCCGGAAAAGATGAGAAAGAGAAACTGCTCCTTACGTATCAGCTTAATGCCGCTATGAAGGATGACCAACTGAAGGAATATGTTGGCAATCAAGTTACGCCTGCACTTAAGGCTATAGAGGGAGTAAGGCGTGTCGACATCACCGGTGGACGTGGGAAATATGTGGAGATAAGCTATGATCCTATGGTACTCCGCATGTATGGAATCACAGTCTCGGACATAGAGGAGGCACTGAAAGGATTTATGGGGAGAGCCGAAATCATCGGTGAACTGACAACGGAAGATACTGATGGGAAGCCGCAGAGGAAAGCTCTTTATCTCTCTGTGGATCAGTTTGACAAGCCTATTGAGAGTATGCCGATAAAGAACGTGGGCGGAAGCATCATATATATGGGAGACCTTGCCACTTACGAATACAAGGACAGGCTTCCCGGAAGCTATTACCGGCTCAACGGACTCAGCACTATATATCTAAACATATATGTCGACTCAGACGCACCGATCATACGGCTTTCGCATAAACTGAGAGACAAGATTGATGAACTGCAGAAGAATCTTAAGAAGGGTGTATATCTCACCCTTACATTCAACGCAGCAGACAAGCAGGAGACTGAATTGCGTACGCTTGTACGTCGAAGCCTGATGTCACTGCTGATTCTTCTTATATTCATATTTTTGATACGGAGGAGATGGAGATATCTTTTTCTTGTTTCCGTAACGCTCGCGGCAAATATTCTTATTGCCGTCCTGATCTACTGGTTGGCAGACATCAGGCTGCATACTTTTGCACTTGCCGGAATCACAGTGTCACTTGGAATCATAATCGACTCATCGATAGTGATGGTAGACCATTATCTGCGCCACCGCGACCGAAACGCGTTCATTGCAATACTTGCGGCACTCCTCACCACAATAGGAGCCTTGGTAATAATTTTCTTCCTTCCGGAACAGCTGCAGAAAGACCTATATGATTTCTCTTGGATAATCATCATCAACCTCGGAGTGTCGCTTATTGTGGCTCTTCTCTTTGTGCCTGCTCTCATTGATAAGACTCGATATGAAAAGAAGAGAAAAGATCATAGACACAAAGAAAAGCCTCTTGCAGACAGACTCATTTCATATTATGGGAAGTATATACGATTCACCCAAAAACGAAAATGGATTTACATCATCATTTTGATCCTACTTTTTGGGATTCCATTCCATGCACTGCCGGACAAACTCGGTGATGAAGGGAACATATATATTTCGCAAGATGAGCGAAGGGAACTCCGATGGTATGAGAAAGCATACAATGCGAGTCTCGGAAGTGATTTCTTTGTTCGCAAGCTTAAGGACCCACTTTCTAAATACCTTGGTGGCACAATGCGCCTTTTTGCTGAACATATCACGACAAGTTCCGACCGACGCCCGGAAGAGAATGAGAAAAGACTCAACATCCGTGGCAAGATGCCCGTAGGGGGAAGCATGCACGAGCTAAACGACAAGATGCTGCATATCGAACGTTTCTTGTCGCAGTTTCCGGAGATAGAGAAATTTGAGACCAATATCGGATGGTGGGGCGGACAAATTGAGGTGGAATTTAAGGAAGAAGCCCGAAATACAGGATTCCCGTATCAATTGGAGAATAAGGTGATCGGGCAGTTGATTTCACTTGGAGGGGCAGACTGGAGTACATATGGAGTCAGCGAGCGCGGTTTCAGCAACTCGCTCAACCTTGCATACCGTTCACACAGAATCGAGATAGCAGGATACAACTATGACCGTCTCTATCGTTTTGCGGAAGAGATGTCGATACAACTGCAACAAAATCCGAGAGTACAGGATATAATAATCGAGACTCCCGGACATGAGAATCAGGAGGATGAGCTGTTTATGACATACGACAAGGAGAGGATTGCACTCGATCGGTTTCCAATAGGTGCGGCTCATGCTTCACTGAGCGAGTTGCTTGCGGAAAGGGAGCTTGGCAGATACAGGGACAAATATATAGATTCAGATATACAGCTGCATTCAAAGCGCAACGACAAGTTTGACCTTTGGCAACTGGAGAACTCCTATATAGACGTAAATGGAAGTCCGACACGGCTTTCCAACTATATGAATATCTCGCGTCGGCAGGCTAAGAACAGGATCCCGCGCAAGAATCAGGAATATGTGCTCAGGGTCGCTTTCAATGTCCTTGGTTCGTGGAATTACTCCAACAAACTGATAGAGAAAATCACCGACGAGTTTAATTCAAAATTCCCGGTTGGATTCAGATGTCTCAACACCACTTATGGTTGGAATAAGGATGAAGGTACACAGTATTGGCTTTTGCTTCTTGTAGTAGTAATCATCTACTTTATGTGCGCAATTCTCTTTGAATCTCTTACACAGCCATTGGTCATAATAAGTCTGATTCCGGTATCCTTTATCGGGACATTCCTGACTTTTTATTTCAGCGGTATTCCTTTTGGCAATGGGGGGTTTGCTTCTATGGTTCTATTAGCGGGGATTGTGGTCAATGCCGGGATATACCAGATATATGAGTATCGAGGACTTTTGAAGAAAGATTGTGGTGAAGACAAGGTTCATATCTATCTCAAAGCATTCCGGAACAAGGTGGTACCGATATTTCTCACTGTTTTGTCCACAATCCTTGGCTTGGTGCCGTTCCTTTTCGACAGAAAAGATGACGGAGATTTCTGGTTTACATTCGCAGTCGGGAGTATGGGAGGATTGCTTTTTTCCATACTTGCCTACGTTTTCGTGATGCCAATCTTTTTGAAACTAAAGAATCATTGTAAGTTCAAACAAAGATTATTCTAATAAGGTTGCAAAAAAGTTTGTTATATGGAAAAAATCAACAGACTCAAAAATCTTCTTGTTGAGAAAGAAAAGACTAACGTTTGGCTAGCATCTCAACTTGGAGTTAATTCCACAACAATCTCTAAATGGTGTACGAATTCTTCGCAACCTGATATTTTGATGTTGTTGCGAATCGCTCAATTACTTGATGTGAAAATCAGGAGCTTCTACGATGAGGATGTAGCAAATCAATACGACGTATGGTAATGACATAAGGATAACTGAGACTTTATAGTACCTTATGTCTTACTGATGTCATTAGGCTCATGATAATTTCCTTTTTTATCACAGCCCTGCTTTATTGATAGCATCTACTCGGTAATAAGTGAGTAGTAGCACAGTAACTACAAGAATTATCGTAGATTTCATTTCCTATAACCTTTCAATAG
>CAMWQF010000267.1 GCA_947176285.1 uncultured Porphyromonadaceae bacterium | reverse complement strand
GGGCGATATATGGGATTATCGCGAGGCAGCCCGGAGGGCTGATATATTGTTAACCCCGGGCTAATGCCCGGGGTTATGCCAACTTCCTCAATTCTCGACCCCGGAGGGGTCGCACTTATTCCCAGTCATCTTGATACCATGTCAGACCATGATAGTGAGCAAACCACTCCATCTCTGCCATAAAATCCTCGCCCCGATGATGCACGTCCTGATCAATAATATACTGCTTACATGCTTCTAGACCATCAACACCTATCGAAACAGCATAATATCCAGCACCCCACTTATCAAAAGTTTCAAACTTCGGATTCATTTTCATCCATTTATGGCTACTGGTCTTTAAATCCTTGACCAAGTCTGCTAAAGCTATGGTTGGATTGAGATCAATCAATAGATGAATGTGATCGGGAATGCCATTCAAACGATGCAAGAAACATTTTTTTTGCTTAAGAATACCAAAAATATATGCGTAGAGTTCCTTTTTATATTCTTCGGGTATGGTTCGCTTGCGATGTTTGGTGGCGAATACTATGTGGTGTAGGGATTTGGTTTTACTCATTATATTGTATATGGTGCTACCCCTCCGGGGTAGGAAGTGTGAGTGAGAGGATCTTTCCCCGAGCTTTCGCTCGGGGTTAACAAGATATAAAGCCCTCCGGGCTTTGCCGGATTTATCTGGGATTATCCCAACAGATTCGGGGTTAACAAGATATAAAGCCCTCCGGGCTTTATCGGATTAGCGGATTATCACTTTGGTGGTGGTGTTGCCTTGGCGGCGGATGAAGATGCCGTTGGATGGGTCGGATACTTTCTGACCGTTGAGGTTGTAGTATTCCACCGGAGCGTTCTCATCAACGATTCCGTCTACTCCTGCACCTACATAGTCGTTGATTTCATCTTTTGCACAGTTGAGCACATTCCCTCTTGAATCAACTACCGCAGCTATCACGCGAAGCTTGTTTTTGTCGATTGTGAGAGTTGACTTGATCTTAGAGAGGTCGAATGTCAAACTGTGGCTTGCCCACTCCTCTGCTTCAAGATTTGTCGGAATGCTACCGGACACACCCTTGATTCCATTGTCAGAGATCACTACATCATTAAATACCAAACCGGCAACAGAGGTTTTGCCATAAACTCCACCTCTGCAGAACTGATTTAACTGAGGCACATATATTGGGGCATCAGTGTTATAGTAATTTGACTGGATCCAATTACGTCCTGATCCTGTGATACCATCTGCAACCAACAGATAAGCCACTCTATATGTCTTATTAGTGAAGCCCATAACATTAGCCACTTCTGCAGTCGCTGTCAGAAGGCTATCAGATTCCCAAACATGTGACACTTTCACATTCCAGACTGTGGGCACGAGATTTGCCATCAAGATATCTCCAACCACAGGAACTTCCAAATTATACTGTTGGGTGCCGAAATATGGATCCACAATACTGTTTCTATTAAGCACTGCGGAAGGGAAACTTGAAACATTTGTGGGGAAAGAAGTGACAGTCTTCATCGCATCAGTCACCCCATTATAATTAGTATGGAAAGATGCGGTGACAAAATCCGGATAGTTTTCTCTAATATATTCCAAAGCAGCAAATCCACGGGTGCAGAAACCACAACCTAAGCTGGTATACTCTTCATAAAGGGTCTGATGTACGGGAACTTCATTGACAACAACTACTGTAGCCGAAGCAGTGTTGCCTTCAGCCACATTCTCTTCACCATTCACCTTCGCCAATGTGAACTGAACATCCTCCTGGAATTTTGAAGTCTGAGCAGGGAATTCAATAGCAAGGTTAAGAAGCATATTATAGCCGGAAGGAACCGGAGTCGGGAAAACATAATGAGATGTCTGCGGCTCGCCATTGAGTGTATAGTCCACATCTACTGATTCTATCGGAGAGCCATTTGTTGCCAATATTGAGATAGGAACTGATGTTGCCTCTCCAAGAGGGATGCACATGGCAGAAGGAACAAAATTGAAAGAAGCATTCTTAGGAATATTATCACCTGCAATTGTAATCGCCATGCTAAGAGCTCCATAAGCACTTGCAAAACTATAGAATTCTTCCGGGAATGTCGTTCCATCCTGAGAGGAGCCAAACATTCCGGCACCTTCATAACTTGTTTTAACTCCATCTATTACGAGATAGTACATGTCATCCTTTTGGGGTACTACTACGCTATAACCAAAGTAAAGAGAGGGTTCTTCTCCAGTGATGGTGTAAGGAGTATCGATCTCTATTTCATTAAATTCGAACGGTATCTCAGACAAACTAAATTCTTGAGTATATTCTTCTTTAGTAAGATCTGTAGTATAAAAGAATCTGCCGGAGGGAATGCTGTTTAACGAAGTATTATCTTTGAAAGGGCTTACAACTGTAAAACTCGTCACTTGGTTGCCGGCAAATCTTTTGATATCTTCCGGTTTCAATTCAAAGAGCATGTATGCTCTTGAGACGCCTCCAGTCATACCATTTAATTTCAAACCGCTTGCAGCCCCATTAGCGTAAGAAAACTCTATCGACTCATTAGCGCGAGTCTGTGAAAAAGTTTTGACAGCAGGAGACATTGGAGACGCTACAAATCTTTCGGAACTTACAAGATCCGAAACGCCTGCTGCGAATGCAGAGCAAGTGGCTGCTAGAGCCATGGAAAGTAGGAATTCTTTTTTCATATAATATTTTTATTGGTTGATGTTTGAATCAGTACGACCCCTCCGGGGTCGATATAGGGAGTTTATTTGCTTCTCCCACGGTTTCACCGTGGGTTAACAAAATTATTGCCCTCCGGGCAATGTCGGAAGCGATCCCTGAACGTTAGCAAGATGATATCCTCCGGACAATGTCGGAAGCAAGATTGCTTCAAGTTAAGGAGATGATGGCTTTGCGGATGCGGGCGATGACCTCAGATTTCGGCATTAACTCTGTGATGTCGAACATATGCGGACCGCGGCATGCACCCACTACTGCAAGACGGAAGGCATTCATCACGTTGCCAAGATGATAGCCTTTTTCCGCTATCCAATCAAGAACTATCTTCTCCGCATTGGCAGAACTCATATCGTCTATTCCTTCGAGTACGCCGATCAATTCTTCCATTATCTTAGGAGTATCTTCTTGCCAACGCTTTTTGACGTCTTTCTCAGCATAAGTTTCCGGAGCTACAAAGAAGAAGTCACCCTGTGCCCAGAGGTCTTGAACGAATTCAATACGCCCCTTCACCATGCCAACCGCTTTGGCTATATAGTCCATGCCAAAATCATCGGCGTTTTTACCTCTCTCAGCAAGACGCTCCTTAAGCACAGGCATGAAAAGCTCCGCAAGCGCCATATCATCCATGCGCATGAGATACTCATGATTAAACCAGATGCCCTTCTTATAATCAAACTTGGCACCCGCCTTTGAGCAATGATCGAACGAGAATTTCTGTATAAGTTCATCCATGCTCATGATCTCAGTGTCGTCACCAGGATTCCATCCAAGGAGGGCAAGGAAATTGACCACAGCCTCCGGAAGATACCCTTTCTCGCGATATCCTGAAGAGATCTCGCCACTCTTGGGATCGTGCCATTCCAATGGGAATACAGGGAATCCAAGTTTGTCACCGTCACGCTTCGAGAGCTTTCCATTGCCGACAGGTTTCAACAACAACGGGAGATGCACAAACTGCGGCATCGTGTCTTCCCATCCGAATGCTTGATAGAGCAACACGTGAAGCGGGGCGGAAGGAAGCCATTCCTCTCCACGGATCACGTGGGTGATTTCCATCAGATGGTCATCGACAATGTTAGCAAGGTGATAAGTAGGGAGATCATCAGCGCTCTTGTATAGCACTTTGTCGTCGATGATATTTGAATTGATCACTACTTCTCCACGGATAAGATCGTTGACCTTAACATCGACATCAGGTTCTGTCTTGAAACGCACCACATACTGATGACCTTCATCTATGAGACGCTTCACTTCCTCAGCAGGCAAAGTCAAGGAATTGCGCATAGAAGAACGAGTGTGGGCATCGTATTGGAAGTTGGGATGCTCTGCACGTGCAGCCTCAAGTTCCTCAGGAGTGTCGAATGCAATATATGCTTTGCCGGCATCAAGGAGTTGATCGGCATACTTGCGGTAGATATCCCGACGCTGACTTTGCTTGTAAGGACCGTGCGGACCTCCTTCACGAATACCTTCGTCGAATTTAATTCCGAGCCAGTCAAGGCTCTCCATTATGTATTCTTCAGCACCCGGCACGAAGCGACGGCTATCGGTATCCTCAATGCGGAGAATCATGTCGCCGCCATGCTGGCGAGTGAAGAGATAGTTGAAAAGTGCTGTGCGCACGCCTCCAATATGAAGAGGACCTGTCGGAGAGGGAGCGAATCTTACTCGGGTTTTCATGATTCTATAATTTA
>CAMWQF010000266.1 GCA_947176285.1 uncultured Porphyromonadaceae bacterium | reverse complement strand
TTTATGCCCAGCAAATGACTCATATATATTTATAATCGTTTTATATTTAATTATTTTTTATTAATTTGGCAGATATTAAACTACATATCTACAACGATCTGATAAAATGGAAAAATTCCCCCCGACGTAAACCTCTGATGCTATATGGAGCACGCCAGGTAGGGAAAACATATATTCTCAAAGAATTCGGACGAAATGAATTTGAAGAGATGATTTACATAAACTGCTATAAAAACGAGCAGTTGAGGACACTGATGACCGAAGATGCTAACATAAGTCGAATCATTCTCGGAATTTCATCAATTGCGAATAAGGAAATAAGCCCTGGCAAGACATTCATCTTCTTCGATGAAGTGCAAGATATACCCGAGGTTGTTGCAGCACTGAAATATTTTTGCGAGGATGCTCCTGATATCCATATTGCGGTTGCCGGTTCACTGTTAGGAGTTATGAACATGGATGGAATTTCTTTCCCTACCGGGAAAGTGGATATAATGCATCTCTACCCCATGACTTTCGATGAATTTCTTGAAGCCGCCGGCGAACACTCGAAAGCAGAACTTATACGCAGAAAGGATAGCGAGGAAACAGTAAACAGCCTGCTGCAAAGTTTTACCGATCTCCTTCGTCAGTATTATTTCGTAGGAGGAATGCCGGAAGCTGTGCTTGACTTCATAGAAAACAAGAACCCAGCATCAGTTAGGGAAATTCAACATGCTATCCTCGCTGCTTACGATGCTGATATAGCCAAACACGCTGGGAAAGACACCTTAAAAGCAAGAATGGTTTTTGAATCTATCGCTTCACAATTAGCGCGAGAAAACAAAAAGTTTATCTTCGGTGCTATCAAGAAGGGTGCGCGAGCCTCTGAATTCGAACAGGCTATACAATGGCTAATAAATTCAGGACTTGTCTATAAGGTTTGTCGTGTTACAAAAGCGGCCATTCCACTCAAATTTTATGAAGAAAAAGATACATTTAAACTTTTTCTTCTCGATGTCGGACTGTTGGCAGCAATGGCAGAGGTGCCTCCTTCACTTATGCTTATTGGAAACAATGTATTTTCAGAATTCAAAGGTGCTTTCACTGAAAACTATGTCATGACTCAGATTAAAACCGTACCACAGACAGTAATAGGATATTATTCTAAAGACAATTCAAGTTTGGAAATCGACTTTATAGTGCAGTGTGGAACTGAAATTATGCCTCTTGAAGTGAAGGCAGAAGAAAATGTCAAATCTAAATCACTACGGCAATTCGTAACCATTGACAATTCCGGAAGCGGGATGAGGGGATACAGAACCTCAATGAAAGGATATATCCATCAAGACTGGATGAGCAATATACCACTTTTTGCCATAAGGAATTTTCTTCTGACATATCATTAATAACGCAATGATCTATAACGACATAACTCGCATCGAATTCTGATGAAGAAGCCAATAATCATACGCTGTCGGCTCATGCCTAAAAATTATTGCCTGAATCTTTTCAGTACACTTTGGGCGCGTGACACTTCATGGATTGACACCTACGTCGTCAACCATGAACGCATTCACACTGCCCAGATGAAAGAACTGCTCTTCATTCCATTTTATATTATATATGTATTTGAATGGCTGATTAGGTTGATCCAATACCGCGATGCACACAAGGCATATCTTAACATATCGTTCGAGCGAGAAGCATATACTCATGGTCATGACTTAACCTATCTTAAAAACCGACAACGATATGCGTCATTCCGAAATTTCTTGAAATAAAAAAATAGCAAACAATCATGAAAGATATATTAATCGATAAGGCACGTGGATGCCTGATAGGAGGTGCAGCCGGCGATGCACTTGGATACGCCGTGGAATTCAACGATCTTACCAATATCCAAAATAAATATGGACACGAAGGCATACGCAACTATGAACTTGACGCCAAAGGCGTTGCACGATTTTCAGATGACACCCAGATGACACTATTCACAGCCGAAGGACTCCTTTCGGCATATGCATCAGAGCAAGACCCATCACCGGAGAACATTCAAAAGCATATGCAGGAAGCCTATCTCGCTTGGTTTGAAACTCAGACTGCTTTCCAACTCCCCCTCTCATCATCATGGCTCACTCATGTCCGCGATCTCTGGGCTAGACGGGCTCCGGGAAATACTTGCCTATCGGCTCTTTCCGACCTCAAAAACGGCAAACAGGCAAATAATGACTCCAAGGGATGCGGGGCTGTGATGCGTATTGCTCCAATCGGTATCTTCTATGCCACAAATTCAGAACAATTCATAAAGCATAATTCACAATGCACAATTGACTTATGCGCCAAGGTTGCAGCCGATACAGCACGAATTACCCACAATCACGATATGAGCACACTGGCTTCGGTATTTGTTGCCCTCGTCATTTTTGAATGCATGAGAACCCATGTAATCGATCGCCTTACCTTTCGCTCTATAATTGCAACAGCCTTGAATAAGACTTTGTCTGCCCTTCCCGAGAGAGCCAAGTCAGATAAGTTTGTAGCCATAATCCAAAAAGCACTCGACCTTGCCGGTTCAACTCTCTCTGACTATGAAGCAATCCCAAAGCTTGGCGAAGGCTGGGTAGCTGAGGAGACTGTGGCTATCGCTTTATTCTGTGTGATGCGCCATATACGTGATTTCGAAGGTTGCCTTGTGGCGGCTGTAAATCATGATGGCGACAGCGACTCCACCGGAGCGGTTGCCGGGAATATTATCGGAACTATTCTTGGCTACACCGGCATACCGGAGAAATTCAGAAAGGATCTGGAACTGCATGATTTGATTCTTTCAGTAGCCGACGACCTTGTAGGAGCATCCGGAGAAATGCAAATGAAGGAACGCTACTCCCTGCATCTACCCTGCGGCATAGATGAAAACTTGAAATTTATCAGCGGAATGAAATTCACACCTGAAAACATCACAGAACTCGGTCCCGACGATATTTTTGTATTCGGGAGCAATCTTGCAGGCAATCATGCCGGAGGGGCTGCCAGAGTAGCAAGGCAGAGATTCGGTGCGATACAGGGGCAGGGTGTCGGATTGCAAGGGCAGAGCTATGCTATTCCTACGATGCAAGGAGGAGTGGAGACAATTAAGCCATACGTGGATGATTTCATAGAGTTTGCAAGCAACTGCGACCAGAACACATTCTATGTGACTCGCATTGGCTGCGGCATAGCCGGATTCAAAGATGAAGAAATAGCCCCCCTCTTCAAAGACGCCCTGAAACTCTACAACGTGCGCCTACCGGAATCCTTTGTCCGCATCCTCCTCGGACAATCTTAGCCCCCGATTCTTCTTAATTTAAGTTTTTTTTTTTCGAATTTATGCATATAAGATTCTTCACAATATTAGTTTTATCAGCCATACTTATGGCTTGCACTTCTGAAAATGGCAAATCCCTAAAAGAGGCTGATTCAGTCATTGAAGAGTATCCCGACAGCGCTATGTCAATATTAATGAGCATAGATAGGCATAGCCTTAACAATCGAGACCTCCCCTATTATGCCCTATTATACACTCAAGCACAGGTTAAGACCTATATCTCTCTTGATTCCGACTCCTTGATTAGCATAGCATTCGCAAAATATGGCGAAAACACTCGTGGTGACCTTGGCATTCGTTCAAATTTCTACACTGGAGAAGTATTTTTCAATCAGAAGAAGTATCATGAAGCTATGCGCTACTATCTTAAAGCCTATGAAGAATCAAAACGTCTCAACAATGATTATTGGCATGCTAAAGCCGCTGAAAGAATGACAGATCTCTTTTTCCATTTTTACCATTATGATGAAGCGGAAAAATTTGCTAAAGAAGCCGCTGATTATTTCAATAAATCAAATAGAGTGGTCAACCATCGGTATTTATTAGCCCTTTTATCAATAATTTATCTAAACAATAATAAAGTTGATTTGTCTTATTCTATCTTGGATAGCCTCTACAACTTAAGTGTAAACGAAGATAGGGTTGATTCAACTTTTGTTGAATACATCGAACAACCCTTACTTGAATCTGCAGTTAAATTAAATAAAAGAGAGTTTGTTGACATCAACCCTAATGAATTTTTCCGAGAAGATATGTCAGAAGGAGATAAAATTGATGCTGTGATGTTTCTTAATTCAATATCAGGAAGCGATAATAATCAAAAAATTAAAGTATTGCTTAATGAAATAAGTCCATTGGCTACCGACAATGATGATCATACGCATATTCTCTATGCAAAATACGAGAATGCTAAAGCACTAAATGACTTAGCACTGGCCATTTCATATGTGGATTCTTTGTTAGATTATCAAGTTTTGATGACTGAAAAAATCATTAAGGAATCTATAACAGGAGTGCAACGTGATTTTTATTCCGATCTATCTATCCAACAAAAGAAAAAATCATCCTTTTTGACTTATATTATTATTGTTTCTGTCGCAACTTTTATTAT
>CAMWQF010000265.1 GCA_947176285.1 uncultured Porphyromonadaceae bacterium | reverse complement strand
CCCCCCCCCCTTTTTTTTTTCCAGCCCACTCCGGCATACGAGATTCATGAGCGTCTCGCGGGCTCGGAGATGTCTATAAGAGCCAGTATCACAAGTATATAGTATCAAACAACAAACCCATGATTGACTCCACTACAGATAGTATTAGACATGCTAATGGATATTATATGTGGATGGGAATGGGGCTCGCATTCGCATTTTGGCTAATCTTTGTTATCCCGAATGTGACTTCGGCACTCCTCTCTATTGTATTCTTGCTGGGTATTATGGGAGTGGGGCTTATATTGATAAAACAACGATGGATCAGATTGCATCATAAGTATGATAGATATACTCGTACATTCGTTTTGAGCCATTTTTCCTATATATTCTTAATGTCGTTGTTAATTACAATTTTTCTATGCTGCTGGATTGAAGGGGGCGCAGCCTCGTTTGGATACGAAGAAAATGTGAAATATTGCATAGAAACTAAAAACTTCCTTTCAGATGTGATTTTTACGCGATATTTCATTATAATATTCTTTACTCTCAATGGTTTTGTCTTGCCATTTATTGTCGGTTGGCTTCCGCTCAAGATAGATCGTTTTAGGGCAACACGCAAATTACGCAAGATTCAGAGGCAATATATTAAACAAATCAAGAAAGCCCAAGAAGAGCGTTGGAAAATCCAACGAGGATTATAGCAGCCCGGTAGAACTACATCCGACACCGAGTAATCAGTGCCGGGTGGTTTGTTTATGCAGGGTTCTTATCCGTTATCAGTTCGAGGAAGTCGGCTATAGTAAGCAGTGGGTCCCAGACCGAAGTAACAACCTTTTTATTGCGTTTTGTCTCGATGTCTCCGAGCTGGCGCATAGCGTTCACGACTTCAATATGGAGTTCTTCAGGTGTTATTCTTGCCTCCAGCTCCAGAAAGTCTGAGGCTTCTGAAAAGTCGTATCTGCTCATTGCTTCTCCTCCTTTTCCCTTATCATGTCAAGAAAGTTTGTAGCATTGCTCACTGCTATCTGCATATCGCAAACCCTTTCCTGGTCGTCTTGTATAAGCGTAGCGAGGTTTAACGCCGCATCTTTGAGCATTTTGGATGACTCGCCCGGCGTGAAGCGTTCGTTTGCCACCTTTTGGGCAGCACTGAAGTCGTAGCGTTTCATTCCCCACCTCCTTTCTCGTCATGGATGAACATCAGCTCGTCAGCGGCTTTATTTGCCGTTGTCTGAACGTCGCGATAAGACTTGCCGCAAATTGGAAATTCACGGTGATACACTTTCCATCGACTCTCTGGTCGAGGATTCCTGCAAGCGCGGTTGCCGCGTTCAGCAGGTTGTAAGCCATCAGGCTCAGGTTCGGTTCTTTCATTGTAGGACATTTATGAAAGTTATAGGCACGGAAAAACGGCGTGCCTTTCCCGTTGTCCTACACCACGAATGGCAGTGGGCGCATTAACGCTCCACACGGGGGTACACACCGTATATCTAACGTCAGGGTATAAAAATACCGCTAACGGTCTGCAAGCGGTCTAACCTCTCGCCATTCGTATGTAGGACGGCGTAAAGTTAAACACACTTGTTGAATTATGCAAATTCCTAAACTTTAACTCATTTTAACGTTGCAGGAAAATGGCATGCCATTAGGCCGTTTGTTCAATCAGCGGTAATACCCCCTTTTTCTTTAATTCGTTATACAGGAATATCCGTCCTTTCTGCGTCCACCTTGAATATGTGTAAGTGCGTCCCATATTGGAATTTCGCATCGGTTCTGTCGCAGATTGAACATATCCGTTAACTATATATTGAGAATATAATACCCATTGGCGACCGACTTTTCGCTGTATGCCGAGTTCGTGCAATAACTTGTTGAATGCTTTCGCGCTTTTGCCATAGTCTTGTGCTATCTGTGTTACAAGTACGGTCGATGGTGATTGGAGAATAATATCGCAGTAACTTACTTTCGGCTGCATTTCATTTATAGCGGTCGCTTGTGTAGCTATAAGCTGTTGCTGAGCCTCAATTTGTGCCGCTTGCTCGGCTGCAAGCCTTAGAGCTTGTGAAAATGTTTTGGGTGCCATTATCGAATAATTACCTGTCTTTCTTATTGTCGGTAGCACATCTTCGCACACCCAGTACTGAAATTGCTCTGCTTTCTCAACGCGAGATTGGAATATACATTTGTATAAATTACTCTCAGTAATAAACGTCGCTTGCTGTTCACGACCCAAAGAATCTATGACCTTACTAATAGTAACCCCATCCGGTTTAAGCCTTGATTTTACTCTTGATGCTTGTTCAAGCTCCAATACCCGGCATACGTCAGCAAGGCAGAACATAGGTTCGCCCTGATTGTTAATGCCGACCCTAATTTCTCCAAAAATGGAATTGCGGAAAATCTGAATAGCGGGCTTCTGTTCGCTGTTAACAATACTTGCAGCAAGATTAACATACTGCTTTGCGTAATAGCTAAATTCGCGCTCATAGTCTTAAAAAGAGCAACCCCAAAGGCGGCCACGACACACACCAATGTGGTTACTCAAAGAATATCTTCTATATATGAGTCGTGGTTCACGCTGCAAAGTTGTAAATTTTATATAAAATAACAATATAAGGTCTGTGAAAACAATGACAAAAATATTTTTGTAACTGAGTGTAAAAATAATACTGGAGTGTAAAAATTGGACTGTAGTGTAAAATTTAGTATCTTTGTCCCGTACAAGAATAAGAACCACTGTAAACTGCATCCAATCTCATAAGAGTAATGTTTAAGTATGAGGGCTAAGTCGTATGCAAATATCGCAGCTGCTAATTTTTTGGTTAGCTATGGAGAAGGGGTGCATTGCAATGCGAGCATACATTGTTCCTATTATGCAACCCTACAATGTATGAGGTATATACTTAATCACCTACGCAAAGGTGCAATACCTTACAAAGAGCAGAGAAAACAAGGTAAAATTTCCTCTCATGAATTTGTTTTTGATAAAATCCTAAATAATCTTGAATGTCCACCAAAGGTAGAGAAACGATATAAAGAACTGTTTAGAGCATTAAAAAAGAAACGAGAAACTGCAGATTATGAACTTGAAACATTTCCCATTGAAGATTGTTTAGATTGTGAAAGCAATGCAAAAGAAATAATTAGGATTTTGGAAAATTGTTTTAGAGCAAAAATAGCATGAACAAAACAAAAATACATAGCCAGCTTTTATCTTGGTTCAATGAAATGACCTCAAAATATGAATGGTTGAGTTTTAGATATGAGTATTCAACTATATTGGGGGTATATTTAGTTGGATATTATCCTTCTTTTAAAGTGGATGAATGCGATGAGTTTTGTATTGACGCAATGCGTTTTGAAGATTCAATGAACGCTGAATATGGTGATGAAGCCCCTCTTTTTGGCAACGAGGAAGAATGCTTTAGATTTTCCAATAAAGCATGTACATATATTAAACCTATAAGGAATACGACCTCCCAATTTGATTATAACTATTCAACCCGTATTGAACTTCAATTTGGATATACGGAATATGAATATGAAGGTTACGCAATCGAAAATATAGCAGCATAGCATTATGGAAGCTCAAGTCGCGCAATTTAGTTTTGAAGGTTATAGGATAGCCTCTGCATCCATAAATATAGACCCGAGTTTTGAAAAGCCTGGGGCTTTAAATATCGGATTTAATGTAAAAGGGTTGGACAACTCAAAGATGAAAACCTTTTTGTTGTCTATTGTGACAGAAATAAATGACGAAGAAGGTAAGGTATCATGTGAAATAAAACTGGATGGAAAATTCAAATATGAGGGAATAGACGATCCTAAAGTAAAAAAATCTCTTTTTGAGACCAATGGACCGGCTATTCTATTCCCATATATTAGAGCTTACATCACTGCATTAACGTCGCTTTCCGGAATTCCTGCAATTACGCTGCCAACTATAAATTTTGCAAAATCAATCAGTGTGGAAATAAACACGCAATCCTAATTAAAGTCACATGAAAAAACTTCTATTAATTCTCTCTCTTCTGCTGCCGATGTTGATGTGGGGGCAAGATTCTTTTACTAAAGAGATTCAAACAAATCTTTCTAAAAAGCAATTTTTTACCACGATGCAGCTTTGGGGATTATCAAATTTAGCGGATTATAAATCTTCAAGTGTGGCGGATAGTTACGAGTTGGGGATTATAGCTTTCAAAGCGGATACTATAGGCGGAAGTGGAACAGCATATAACCGTGGTGCTATAAATGTTAAACTTGAAGCGACGATTATCTTACGTTATAATGAAGACGGGAAAGTAAGTATTACCGCTCCTTCTAATGTAAACACAATAACATTTAATATCGGGGATGCCGATTTGCAGTACGCCGGAAGCAATACAATAGAAACAGTATCAGAATATCTTGAAACAATAAAAAAAATAAATAAGAATTATTATAATGAAGGAGCTGTACTTTGTTATCCATTAGATAATAAAT
>CAMWQF010000264.1 GCA_947176285.1 uncultured Porphyromonadaceae bacterium | reverse complement strand
CTCTTAATGGACTTCCATGGCATGTGATCGTGGACGGAGATTTGGAGGTTTAATGTTTAATTGTTTAAGCGTTTAAATGTTTAATTGTTTAATCGTTTAAGGGATTTAATTGTTTAATTGCGTATTATACGATTCATTGAATAAATGAAAAAAGGATTTATATGCATAGGGATGGCGGCTGCGGCAACTGTTGCGGCCGCCTTCTCAACTCAAACGGGAAGCCATCAAGATGAATCTTTCCGGGTGATGACAAGCAAGGGGATTATTGAAGTCATACCCCTTAACAATGATATATTCAGAATTGTAGAACTGCCAAAATTTGACTCGCCAACTCCTGCCGCTACACAAGCAGCCACTTTGAAGGGAGAGAAAAGTGACATCCGTACATGGGCTAACGCACAGTCGTTTGTCATTGAATCACCCACCACAACGGTAGAAGTGAACAAGACCACCGGGAAGGTCTCTTTTTATGATTCAGAAAAAAATCTTCTTCTCTCTGAAGCAGACGGCATGATGAAAGACGGAGATGAGCAAACAGTAAGTTTTCTGACACCTGAAGGAGACCATTTTTATGGAGCAGGCGAACGGGGACACAGTCTTGCACTCAACGGAAGTGACCTCATGATGTGGAACCGAGCCAACTATGGCTATGTCGACGGCGATGACCGCATATCCCAGACCAACATAAACATGCCTTATCTTGTGAGCGACAATGGTTATGGCGTGCTTATCGACGACTATGCCAAAGCGAGGCTTACAATTGGAGAAGACTCAATAGTATACCGTACCATATCCAAGAAGCCACTCAGTTATTATTTCATCAATGGCGACGGGACATTGGCGGGAGCCACAAACTCATTTGCAGAACTGACAGGAAAGCAACCGCTGCCACCTTTCTGGACATTGGGCTACATCACTTCAAAATACGGCTATCATAATCAGAAGGAGGCGTATGGAGCCATCGATTCTCTTAAGCAGAGGGATTATCCGGTAGACGGCATGGTTCTCGACCTATATTGGTATGGAGTTGAGACTGATATGGGAAGACTTGAATGGGACAAAAGCCAATGGCCCGACCATAAGAAGATGCTTGACGATCTGAATGCACAGAATATCCATGTGGTGCCTATACATCAGCCATATATCAACAAAACAGGCGCCATGGACAACTATACGCTTCTCGAATCAAAAGGACTTTTGACAAAGGATGCATCCGGCAAGACCAAAGACGTGACTACATGGGTAGGAGATGCAGGAATGTTTGACATAAGCAATCCGGACACTCGCGAATGGATGTGGAACCGTATGAAACCACTCACCGCAGAAGGGTTATCAGGCTGGTGGGGCGATCTTGGAGAGCCCGAAGTGCATCCACTCGAGATAGTGCATGCCAACGGCGAAACCGCTGAGGAATACCACAACGTCTATGGCAACGAATGGAGCAAGATGATATATGAAGGCTTGCGCAATGACTTTCCGGATATGCGACCTATGCTTATGATGCGAGGCGGAACAACAGGACTGCAACGCTATAGCGTATTTCCATGGACCTCAGACGTTTCCCGCTCATGGGGAGGACTCCGCGCCCAGAATAAACTTCTTCTCAGTTCAGGATTGTCAGGACTGGGATACATGGCAAATGACGTGGGTGGATTTGCAGTTGACCCTGAGAAACCTTATGATCCGGAATTATACGTGCGTTGGATTCAAGCAGGCACTTTTTCTCCAATACTCAGAACCCATGCACAAGACCGACCGGAACCATATCACTATCCGAATCAGGAAAACATCATCAAGAAATTCATCAGGATGAGATATGAATGGCTTCCTTATAACTATACGCTTGCTTATGAAAACGCCGCTTATGGAATGCCTTTGATGCGCACCCTCAACTTCCATGGCGATAACGAAGATAAAGAAAAGTATGCCGATATCAGCGATGAATATCTTTGGGGCGAAAGTGTGCTTGTGGCTCCGGTCATGCAGCAAGGGGCAAGAAGCAGGAAAGTGATGTTCCCTGCCGGGCAATGGATTGACTGGAATAATCCTTCAAAGACATTCACAGGGGGAACTGCTGCGACAGTAGCCGCTCCACTTAACACTTTGCCACTTTTTGTGAAAGCTGGAAGCTTCATCCCCCAATATCCTAAGAAAATTGAGAATACCGCCGAGTATGACCCGACTATTCTAAATGTGAAATATTTCCCAAGGAAAGAATGGACCAATTATCAGCTTTTTGATGATGACAGGCTTTCCCCTTCTTCTCTTGAAAATGGAGAATATCAACTCACCACTTTCAGCGGGAGCAAACAGGGTAATGAAATTTATGTCAATATTGACTCGGAAGGAAGTTATCAGGGGATGCCTCAACTTAGGATGATCACTCTTGAGATAGTAGGAGTCAACAATCCTAAGGGAGTGGAACTTGACGGGCAGAAACTGGAGAGAATGATTTCTGCAAAGGCTATCAGGCAATATGGATACAGTTATGATGCCGCTAAGCGGACTATAAGTGTAGTGTTCCCATATACTTATAAGAAAACTTCGATAAAAGCATTTTGAATTAATGCATAATTCTTATTTTAATGCATAATGCATAATTTTTGAGAGGTGTAATTCAAGTTTAGAGTTGAAATTCATGATAATAGATTAAATTGTTGAGATTTAAGATTAATAAGACTATGATAGAAAAAAGAATATGGACTTTGGGCGTGATAGCCATGACGGCGGCATCTGCGTTGGCTTGCACCAATTTTATGGCTGGAAAGAACGCTACTGCTGATGGAAGCGTGATGATTACCTATGCCGCTGACTCACATACACTTTATGGCAATCTGTCGCACACTCCGGCTGCTGTGCATAAGGATGGTGCAATGCGCAAAGTGACTGAATGGGATACCGGAAAAGTGCTCGGGGAGATTCCACAAATCAAGGAGACCTACAATGTCGTTGGCAATATGAACCAGTATCAGGTGGCGATCGGCGAGACGACATGGGGAGGACGTGAGGAACTTATTGACACTACAGGAAACGCCATAATCGACTATGGATCGCTTATTCAGATTGCGCTTGAAAGATCAAAGTCTGCTCCGGAAGCCATTGATGTGATGACATCGCTTGTGGCTCAATACGGATATGCTTCAGAAGGAGAATCATTTACAATTGCCGACAAAAATGAGGTATGGGTGATGGACATGATTGGCAAGGGAGCAGAGAAAGGTGCTGTATGGATTGCCGTAAGAATACCTGACGATGCCATATGTGCGCATGCAAATGAGCCGCGCATCAGACAAGTTGACCTGAAAGATAAGAAAAATGTGCGATATTCAAAAGATATGATTGAATTTGCTCGCAAACGCGGCTATTTCAACGGGAAAGACAGCGAATTCTCATTTGCAGATGCTTATTGCGTGCATGATGCCGCCACTCGCCGCAGTTGCGATGGTCGCGCATGGGCATTCATGAAGAAGTTTGATCCCAGCCTTGACAAATATTATCCATGGATTGCAGGAGAGAGTGACACTCCGATGCCACTTTATGTAGTGCCAAACAGGAAGTTGACACTTGAAGATATGCAGATGTGCATGCGCGATCATTTCGAGGGAACGCCTCTCGATATGACACAAGACGTGGGAGCGGGACCAAATCACGTGCCTTACCGCTGGCGTCCGATGTCATATAAAGTAGACGGGAAAGAATATTGCATGGAACGCGCCACAGCAACCCAACAGACAGGATGGAGCTTTATATCACAAAGCCGTTCATGGCTACCGGACGCAGTGGGTGGCATTTTCTGGTTTGGCACAGACGACACCAACACTTGCGTATATATGCCGCTTTATTGCTCACTGACAGAAGTGCCGATGCAGTTTACAGTAGGCGACCTTTACGAATTTAATATGAATTCTAATTTTTGGATGAACAACTGGGTGGCAAATCAGGCATATAACAGATACGACCTCATGATTCCCGACATACGCAAGGTGCAAAATGGTCTTGAAGAAAAATATCGCGATTCACGCAAGGCATCAGAAGAGCAACTTCTTCCGCTCGCTAATGCCGGGATGATGGGACAATTGACCACATATGTCAATATGGAGGCAGCAAGTATTGCCAAGGAGGCAACGGATTGCTACCGGAGTTTGGCTGAATTTCTTATGGTGAAGTTCCTCGACGGGAATGTCAAGAAGCAAAATGAAGACGGAAGTTTCAAGAGAAATGAGTATGGACTGCCTGCATCTCCGGATTGGCCAGGGTATGACCAGAAATATTACGAGAATATCGTTAAGGAGACGGGAGATCATTTCCTTCTTAAATAATTTTGAATTGAGAATGGAGAATTTCAGTCTTATTCTCCATTCTCAATTGTCAAAAGAGAAACGCTTCGGGATCATCGGATTCCGAAGCGTTTCTCTTAAGAGCCACTAGCCGGACTCGAACCGGCGACCGTCTCGTTACGAATGAGATACTCTA
>CAMWQF010000263.1 GCA_947176285.1 uncultured Porphyromonadaceae bacterium | reverse complement strand
CTGAATATAGTGTTCAATATTTTGGGGCGAAGAGTGCGGTCTGTGCAATAATATTTTATATATTTATAACTGTCAATGAAAGGACCATTCTTGAAAAGACATGTATGGCCGTCTCTTTTGGCTGTTTCTATTATATCCAACGCCTCCTCGTATCTCATGTTCCGTATAAGTGCCATCAGAAGGAGGAGTCTGTCGGGGTCGTTTTGCATCTTAGACTCATCGGGATAGAAATTTATTGAGACGGGATTGTCGAGAAGAAACTTGTCGATTTCATCCATAGCCTTACTGAAGATAGTGGCAATCTTGGCAGATACATCCGTGAAGGATTTGCAATTATGGGAGTCAGGTAATGGGAATGATGTTAATATCTGCCCGGGGACAGAATAGACACCTCTCCCACGTAGACTCATGGGATAATTCTTATTTTCCGGGGTTTTCCATATCTCCCACCAAAGGTCGTCGGCATACATGGGCTTTACGGTGAGTTCTGCTTTTTCAGAGAAAAAGTATATACAAAAGAAGTATCCGGCTTTCTCCTTATAGTTGATGAAAGCACTTTGGCGAAAACCGTATTGATGGCTCGCATCTTTTCTTGCAGCCACAATAGCTCTATAATATTCCTTGGCTGTCATATAGTGTTTTAGGTGATCTAAAAGGCCATTCCGGCATATTTCCCATAACTTACTCCGTCCTATTTACGAGATGGAGTCTTGTTTTCTGTTGAAGTTTAAACAACTCCGTTTGCAAAGTTAATACTTTTTTTTGAAATTCTTTTTATGAGATGGGCTCTAATTTGTTTATATCTGGCTTATGCCCAAAGTGCTGTATGCAGGAGAGGGTTGAGGTTGATTTAGGATGACTTTAACCCAGAATTGAATCTACAGATTTAATTTTTAAAGAAGAAATTTTGTAAAGTGAATAAAAATTCCTAATTTTGCAGGCGCATAGGTTTGGCGACGGCTTCACTGGCCGTTGTCGATTAAAAGGGAATCAGGTGAGAATCCTGAACAGACCCGCTACTGTAAGTTCCATTTTAAACCTTCAGGACACGATTAGTGTCACTGACCGCTAAGCGGTTGGGAAGACAGTCCGGAAAGGGGAACAAGTCAGGAGACCTGCCATGCAATATACTATTTCAATAATCTCGAGGATTAGATTTTGAAGTGAAACAGACAGGCATCTCAAATACATATAAATTGAGGGGTGCAGGGTTCCATAGCGTTTCCTGTAAGCAACCCATTGCCAGTCTCGGCTTGAAAAGTCGGGGCCGCTCTTGTATGTGGATGTCTACTTTTTTTCGGACGGTGGTCTTTAAGGTCTTTTCCTCAGTAGAAATTGCAATGTTTTCTACACTAAATCATAAACTAAAGGAAAAAGACCTATGTTTACAAATTTTCATGGTTTCCATTTGGTAGAGGACTACCATAAATGGAAAAAAGAACACCGAATACGGAAGAATCCAATCGGACTGAAAACTCTTAAACTGCTGATTGCTATCTGTATCCCTCTTTTCCTATGGATGGCATCATCTGAGATCTACGGACTACCGGGCTTGAATCCAGTAGAACACCGAGTGCTGGCAATATTTGTCTTTGCCGCCCTAATGTGGCTTTTTGATGCTGTCCCTGCTTGGTCTACCTCATTGGTGGTGGTTGTATTATTGCTCTTCTGCACATCCGATAGTTCGTTGTGGTTCTTTCAAAATGATAAGACAGGTGAGAGGTTTGCCAATCTTGTAAGTAATACTGACATTCTTCATTGTTTCGCGGATCCTACGATCATGCTCTTCATCGGAGGTTTTATAATCGCCATAGCAGCCACTAAGAGTGGTCTTGACGTTAAACTTGCAAAAGTGATGCTCGCACCGTTCGGCACAAAATCAGAAAATGTCCTTTTAGGCTTTATTCTTGTGACAGCATTATTTTCGATGTTTATTAGCAACACGGCTACAGCAGCCATGATGCTGACCTTTCTCGCTCCAGTACTCAGCGCGCTTCCTGCTGATGGCAAAGGAAAAATAGGCCTTGCACTTGCTATTCCTGTCGGAGCTAATATAGGGGGTATGGGTACGCCTATTGGCACACCGCCTAATGCCATTGCTTTGAAGTTTCTTAATGATCCTAATGGTATGAATATGTCAATCGGATTTGGCCAGTGGATGATGGTCATGGTGCCGCTTACCCTTGTCTTACTTTTTATCGCTTGGTTAGTTTTGAAGAGTATGTTTCCGTTTAAACAGAAGCAGATCACTCTTAAGATAGAGTCCGGCCATGTGCATGGGAAAAAGGACATAATAGTTTACATCACTTTTGCCATCACGGTATTACTGTGGCTTACAGACTCTATCACCGGAGTTAATGCCAATGTAGTGGCGATGCTTCCAGTCGGAGTATTGTGTATGGCGGGAATAATTACAAAGCGAGATCTAGAGCAGTTGTCGTGGAGTATACTTTGGATGATAGCAGGAGCATTCGCTCTTGGCGTGGCAATGAAACAGTCGGGACTGGCCAACCATCTCATTGAAGCCGTTCCGTTTGATTCCTGGTCGCCACTCGTGGTAATAATAGGATCTGGTCTTCTTTGTTACCTTATGGCTAACTTCATTAGTCATACTGCTACTGCTGCATTGTTCGTGCCGATTCTTGCTATTGCCGGAAGTTCGATGTCAGATCAACTCGCGTCTTTTGGGGGAGTCTCTACATTATTGATTGGAGTGGCTATCTGTTCATCTGTTGCGATGTTGCTACCCATCTCAACTCCACCAAACGCCCTTGCAGATGCAACCGGATTCATAGAACAGAAATACATGGTTAAGACAGGATTGATTATGGGTCTTACAGGTCTGTTGCTTGGCTATCTGGTTCTTATTTTCTGTGGTATTAATGGAATCTTCTAAAATTGAAAGCAATGAATGTGGAAATTGTAGGGAGTTTCCTCCCTCCGGAAGACTTATTGGAAGCACGTAAGGACTTCAGAAAAGGAGTCATAGACGCGGAAATAATGAAACAATCTGAGGACAAAGTTGTGGCTGACCTGGTGAGCCGACAACTCTCACTTGGTCTAACGCATGTGACATCAGGTGAAATCCGCCGGAAACATTGGGATTTGGATTTCTGGTTCGGACTCGATGGAATATCGAAATCTCGTTTTGATTCAGGAAGAATATATCAAAATGAGGAGTCTTTCTGCGATCTGTTGAGTATCGATGGCACTATTGGTTTCAATCCTACTCATCCGTTTTTCGATGACTTGCGATTTCTGAAAGATTTAGTAAAAGACAAGGCTATATGCATGCAGTGTATTCCATCTCCGGCAGACTTGTATCTAAAGATATTGCTTCTCAATGATGCCAATGTCATTTTTGATCATCAGGAGGTAATATCTGATATTACGAGGGCTTATAACAATACGATGCATGAATTTTATCGTCTGGGTTGCCGAAGTGTTCAGTTTGACGATACCGCTTGCGGCAGGTTATGTCAAGACAATTTCACAAAGCGCCTTCTTCAAGGAGGCATCGACCTCATAACTTTACATGATGATTTTATCAAGGTGATCAATGATTCTATAAACGGACTTCCTGCTGATATGGAAATTTCACTTTATCTAAGCGGAGGGGAAATAATTGTGCCGGAATGGGAATATATAGAGTATCCTGATAATATTATGCCTAAGGTATTAAAAGAGGTTAATGTGGATAAATTCTTTCTTCCGATGGTGCTTGACAATGATTACCAGCTTGAGATTCTACAGCATGTTCCCAAAGGGAAAAAAGTGGTTCTTGGTGTGGTTGATGCTCATACACCATATCCGGAAGACTGTGAAAGAATATCCCAAATGGTCTCAAAGGCTCTAAGATATGTATCTCCGCAAGAAATATCATTAAGTCCCAGAACAGGTTTTAAACTAACAAATCATCAAGATCGCGGATTGACTTATCAAGATCAGTGGAATAAACTTCTCATTCTTAAAAATATTTCGGAGAACATCAAAATATAGCAATTTTTCTTTTTCTGCCGAGGTGGGGGAGATAGAGGTTTTCATAGACTTTTTTGCCAGAAACTCCCTCACTTCATTTTTTTGCTTTGTCGAATAGTGATGTCCGTAGTATAATTCATCTTATATGCTTATCGGATGCTCTAAAATTATCACGCGGAGGTGGCAGGGGACGCAGAGGATGTCTTTTATTTGTTGGACTTTGATAAGGAGGACTCAGGGGTGGCATTATGCGCAGATCTTATAGAAGCGCGGGAACTGGCAGATTTTCACAGAATTAGTTATTGCTTTATCTCGGCTATATGGGCTTTGGGAGATAGGTTTAGTCTTTGGTATTTGTGAGGCTCAGATCTTTTCAGCACAGATTTAGTTTTTCGGGTGGAGGAAAATATATAAGGGGTAAATTTCACGCGTGGGGCGTGGAGAATTTGGATGTAGTAGGGGATGTGTGGTTGTGTTATCTGGCTCACTCATGCTAAGACGC
>CAMWQF010000262.1 GCA_947176285.1 uncultured Porphyromonadaceae bacterium | reverse complement strand
CAAAACTGATGATTTTAGGTGTGTATTTGGGGCAACTCAATTCTATGTTGTATATTGAATCGGTTCTCGGGACCCGGAATCCGAAATGGGAGTGCTTGATGATCTCTCCATTGATATAACTCATACCTTGATCTGTCTTCACTGAATCTTTCGGATTCCCATTGGAATCCAACAGGACTGCCCAACCATCGGTAAGATCTGTTTTACCCAGGGATTCCTTCAATCGACCGGAAATATAGATTGAGTCATTGTGTGATGCTGCGGATATGGCTCCGCATGATACTGTAAGCAATAAAGATGTTAATATAAATCGAATTGTCAAATAATTGTGTCTCATGATAAAAATCGTCAATTAATTTATAAAGTGTTTAGTTAGATGTTGCGATTTTGTAGCTGACTTTACAGCTCGGAGAGCTGTAATCATGCCAAAACCCCGGACTTCAGTCCGGGGTATCCCAGACAGAAGCTCAGTAGCCTCGGAGAGGCGCTTTATGGTAGATTCATATAGCAGAACGCACTACTCCTTAAGATGTCTTTCTATCTCTTTGTCGGCATTTGGATAGTTAAGATTGAAATGAGTCTTGATTAAATTCCCATCTTTCCCGATAAGAACTCCAAATGGGAAATAATTGGAATTGAAGTATTCGGAAATCCTTTTCCAGTTTTCACTGCTGAGATAAATATGTTCCCCCGGAATATTTTTCTTTTGAAGCCAGTGATTGGAACCGGCTATGTTGGAATCATCCGACACATACAGCACCTTAAATGGTTGATCAGCAAAATGCTCAACGATTTTTTTCTGTTCGATCATGCCCATTCTGCAAGGAGAGCACCATAACGCCCAAAAATCAATATAGACGAGATTGCCAAGATATGGCTTGACCAATTCTTCAAGTACATCTTTTTCTTTGTCAACATCAAGTTTTGTATATGATGGTTCCATTTTAATGGAATTCTCTTTTAATACTACATCTTCAACAAGATCTGTATAGGTATTGATAAGAGCCATGTTCAAAGCAGGGTAAGCTATAATGCTTGCTAAATTGGTTACATTTTCTTTATGTTTATTCAGTGATTCCCTATCGTGCAAATTGGCTATCTCCATTGATTCAATAAGTGACTTGACCAATAGCAATTGAAGAGCGAAACAATTTCTTTCATTAGTAGCTGAATCCCTATCTTTAAATAAGATATTTTGTCCAAGACTGGAATATAAATATCTATTAGTGCTTATTGTCAATGGATTGCTGTATACCAACAGATTGATTTTTTCGTATGGCTGATATAAATTTTCACTATCAAGACTTTCAAAAGGCTTGATATAATTATTCTCGCTATCTCTTAAATTTTTTTGCATTTCTCGTTGATGAAGCAGCACGTCATTCCATTGCATAATGGTAACTATGCTTGTAAGAGCCTCTGTTGCCAATAAATCCTTCACATATGTGCTGACATTGATCTGTCCTAAAAATTCAGGTAAATCAGAAAGTATTCTTTTTAGTTCTACCCCTAATTCTTTATTTTTATTGTAAACAGATTCTGGCATGGAGTCTGTTTTTGCCAAATTGTATTGTGAACTGATATGATTAAGATTGTATCTTGATATCAAACTATCGGTAAGAAGATTGACTGCTGTTGCATCGTTAATTCTACCTGTGAATCCGAAATATTTTCTATATCCGTTTGCTTCGTTCAAAAAGTCTGTATGTGTAGTGGTGACAAGTTCTACAGTATCTCCTGGAATGACAAAGACATCATTTGAGGGCATATCTCCAATCTGTAACGTACAGTATTGTGGATAATCCACATTTAAGTCGAATTCAAATGTGCCATCGGTATTTATGTTTTCCGTCAGGTTATCCCTTGATCCGGTAATAAAATTATTTGTGTGTATTTTTAGCGTGGAAAAACCGGCTGCCGGATGATAGTCATAAAGTTTACCCTTTACGTGCGCTTTCCCATTCTCCTGATAGAATGGGATATCCTTATATCGTTTTGGATCAAGACCGCTCCATTCATCTAAAGAAGCAGTTTCGAATAGAGTCTTAGGATCAATCATTTTCGGAGGTTCATTTGTATCTGTTTCTTCAAGATTGATACCTAATCCCATTGTCTCTATATTGCCGTTATCTTCAGTAGATAGCATATCCACAACGGTGACATCTGACGGAATCTTTTCAAAAATCAGGATCCCCTCATGTTTTCCGGACTCTTTCATCCATATTCGTTTGTTTAATTCAAAATTTTCAGAACCGATGAGTTTGTATTTTCTGACAGTGTCATTCTGAGATCTAAGGTATACGGCGTTTTTCGGAATATTAATCCAATACCCCGGAAAATTCTTTAGAATAACTGATATTCGTAGACAAGTGTCTTGACGTTCTATATCTGTAACTTCAAGATAGTTTGTTTGATAATCAATTTTGGGAGGGAGGGCAAATAAGCCGAATGTTGATAGGGTCAACGATATTATAGAAAGAATAATGTGTTTCATTTTGCAATGAGATGGGTTCAAAAAATTAAAAATGGAAAATGCTGTTTACTTCTTGTGGTGTGAAGTTCCCGACGATGTATGTGACAAGATGCTCAGCACCATTTTTATTCCATTGGATCACCAGTATTCGCTTTATAATTTCCATTTCTGATCCATCAGGATTTGTCAATGGGCAACCGAATGAATCTTGCATAATTGAATAATCCATACATATTTTCACCCCTTTGAATCCATCTCGATTATAACCAATGAGTTTCATTTCATCCGACAATTTATTTATGATTGAAATGAAAGGGGTATACTGGCCATTGATTTTTGTTTTAAGGATTTCAATGTGCTGCACTTTTTCCACCGGTATACCTTGAAGTTCGGTCAAGTCTTTTTGCTGCATGGATTTCAACATCCATGGCGAGATATAAGTGTAGTCGAAACCCTCAAAAGAACTTCCTTGCCTTAATCTTAATTCCGGTTGGTTGCCGGATTGCGCAAATGCCGATGAATAAGTGAAGGCAAAAAGCATTAGCGCACATGTAAGTAATCGTATCATATTTCGGTTTTTTTATTTTCTGTTTCAAAATTCAATTCAACATTGAGATTTCTGATCTCATAAAGAGCATTGATGAGATTGGACTCAATAATGTTGATTTTTTGCACTCGCTCTGTATATTGCTGTGAGGAATATTCTTTTGAGATCAATTCGTAATTGTCAGATTCATTGATATCTGAAAATAAATTCACCGGAAGTAATGACACATTGGCCATACTCAAGCATTCATTGGCATTCTCAATCATATTGCCTAATCCAACATTTATATCAACAATAGTTTCTAGGAGTTTCTCTTCCGGAGACACTTCTTTTGGTTCCATTATTTTTCCTGCATGAATTCTTTTAGGCTTTGAGTTAGATTTTTCTTCAGACTTATCATTAATCGTAGCCTTCGCTAATTTCATATTTGCACTGTCAATAATATTCACAGGCAACTTACTATTAATGGCTACGGGAAAATCTTCAGTTTGATTTTCGACTGTGAGTGTTCGTTTATCTGTATGTGAATCAAACTTATGCATATTTAGAAATATTGAAACTCCAATGAATATAGCAACAGAGGCGGCGGCAACGCTGAAGAAGAAGATTTTCCATCTGCGACGCTTTTTCATGTTTTCCTCTAATGCCAATTGATGAATATGATACTCTAAAAGATTATTCACATCGATTTCTGTATCATCATTCTCAACGAAGGCAATAAGACTTTCGGTGATTTGATTGTCTATATCGGGAGCAAGCAAATCATCTGTCCAGTTTTGTATGAGTTTATCAAATTCTTGTTTATTCAAATCCTTTTCCATCATAATCCGTAATACTTTTTCAGATAATCTTTAATTCGTTTCCTTCCGCGATGCAGCAGCACTCTCACGTTGGCTGTGCTAAACCCGGTAGCCTCGGATATTTCTTCGCTTGACATTCCATTTAATGCTTTCATTAAAACTACTTTCCTTTCATTGTCAGGAAGAAGTTGTATGGCTTTCCTCAGAATGGCAACACTCTCTCTTCGTTCAACTGAAGTGTTGCTCGAGACATCACTTGGTATATCTTTGTCGGATTCAGAGTAGGAGATATGTTGCTGTCGAATCATTTCCAAAGCCCTATTGGTTACACTCTTTAAGCAATAAGCCTTTATATTGCTGACTTTCCTCAATTCTCTCCTTAATTTCCAAAGAGATGTCACTGCATCTTGCAGACAGTCAAGGGCTTCATCACGGTTTTT
Organism: uncultured Porphyromonadaceae bacterium; assembly: GCA_947176285.1. Lineage (GTDB taxonomy): Bacteria > Bacteroidota > Bacteroidia > Bacteroidales > Muribaculaceae > Lepagella. Next base: position 256 of record CAMWQF010000262.1, on the reverse strand, counting down.
AAGAAGGCGCATTGCCTCTGCCAGCATCATTGTATGATGTGGCATCACCGTATCCTTGAATTCCTTTTCTGTCATAAATTGAATAACGTTTTATCATAAGATGCAAAAAACAACATAACGTTACAAAAATCCTAAATATTTTTTCCCGTTACCTGTTCAAAAAAACATTCCTGTTAGCGACATTTCCCGGAGGGCAAGAATAGTGCAATAATCATGTAAACCACGATCGAACCCCAATGCCCGTAAATTAATTCTC
>CAMWQF010000261.1 GCA_947176285.1 uncultured Porphyromonadaceae bacterium | reverse complement strand
CCCCCCCCCCCCCCCCCCCCCCCCCTTTTTTTTTTCAAGCAGACGACTGCATACGCGATTCATGAGCGTCTCGTGGGCTCGGATATGTGTATAATAGACATCATTTACCCCCTAAGAGACTTTTTTTGGTCTGGGAAAAATGGTCTGTTTGATGGATATAGCGATGGTGAGATAAAATCACCAGAAACTTCCGTACACACTCACCTTGATTATCCAGACTATTTTGACAGACTAAAGGATAGTTTTTTAAGGCATAAGTTCGTGCGTCAGCATTTTGCAGATCCTGAAAAAACATGGAATGAGGTGGCAACCCTTAATAATGATGGCTCCAAAGCCATTATACGAGATCTTGACTCTATTGCCTCCGTTCTTGATAAAGCACGAAGAGAGCGCTATCATGCTCAGTTGGAAAGCTTGAAAAAAGAATTAATAAATGCTTTGCAAGTTTTTTATGAGCCAGAGGATGCGGAATCAAAAAATAAAAAGGTTAGGCTGATAGCCGGTGACATAAGAAGATCGCTGATGCAAACTGTGGCAACCAATCCTGCCGTGTTTGGACGTATTCTTGATAGCCTTATGGTAAGTCCAGAGGCTCTTAGGAATATAGCATATGATATTATTGTATGCCATACAGATACGCCCAAAGACTTCAGCGCGATTAATTTTATTCGCGCCAGCGCAGGTATTGACATATCTGACTCACGTGAGTCAAATATCGACAAGCTACTTATGTATTATATCCTCGAAACAGAAGAGGATCTGGTCGATTATCTAAAAGGTCAAGGCTTTGAATTAGAAGATGTCATTTCCAAGGAGACATTAACCTTGTCCACCATTGGTGATGTGATTACTAAACACATCATTGATTATTGGGTAGAACATCTTAATGCAACCGCACAATCTATTGTGAAAAGCCTTCCACATGCAGATGAAGTAGTGTTTATGCTTGTGAATCTCTTCAAGAAATTAGACGTAAGAAAAGCTATCTCTGCTAAGATAACTCGCTACACTGAAATTTTTTCTGAGAATGAACAGCCAAATGCTATCGGAGACTACGCTGCACTTACCCTAAATAATTTCGTAAGCACAGTGGGTCGTCACTACATGTCGGACGATGAGATTGGAGAACTAAAGATTAAGGCTCAGAATTGCAGGCTGCCAGTTGATTTCTCGCCTACAGGTTGGAATAAAATACGCAAACCGCAGCCATTGATTGAGACATTGAAAGTATTTGATGAATCAGCCTCAATTGTCAATCAAGGAAGGATAGAAATATCTGTATTGCGTCAACTTCCATTTTGGAATAACTACCAAAGATGGGAAAACTTTGTGATTATTGGTCTGATATATTCATCAGATATTTCACATTGTGATCCTGTTTGCAACGAAAGAGTAAAAGCACTAATTGAACGTTCAAAACCGCTATATACTGCATAATATGGATAAACATACATTTATCGGTAAACGCAAAGTGGGTAGCACTGAAATCTGCGACTTTACAGATTATCAGGGCATCGGGCGTGATCCTCTTTATAAACGTTATGAGAGTGTTTTTAGCATTGTAAAGAAGGCAATATCTCCAGAATACGTTCATTTTTTAGCGGCTCCGGATTATTCTACAAAGGATGATGCGGTGAATTGGTATATTGATGAATGGATAGAAACCCCGGAAAAACTATCGATTCTTTCTGAAGAACGTAGAGCAAAATACGAACGCATTAAGAATGAGACATTATCCCATTATAAGCAAAGCCTAAATAATCTTGCCGGGGAAGAATTGCAAGTAATGGCTTGCGCTTTGCGGTACATTGATGATGACTTCATCTTCTGTTGTGATGACAAAGTATTTGTTGTCGCGTGGGGTATGACTCCCGACACTCGAAAACATATCAGCAAAGGCGAACTTGTTCATGAATCTCCATCAGTCACAAAATACAGATTAACATTTGATGTTGGTGAACATGGTTCATTGACGTCAAAGTTAGATAAAAATATTACTCTTTCCGAAGGAACGGAAATAACAAATAACGATATACCAAAGGTAGAATGTGCTGAAGGTTTTATCTTCAACGGGTGGAGCCCTGATCCCATCGGGCTGAAAGTTACAGCAGATATGGTATTTGTTGCTCAATATACTGAGACGGCAATACCCCCTGTTAATCCCCCAGTACCTCCGGTTCCTCCCACTCCTCGAACAGCTATTTGCAGATTTAATGTTGGACGTAATGGGATTTTACAGGGTAATGGTGAGATAACCAAAACTATTGGGACTCGCATATTGGCTTCTGAAATCCCCTCTGTATCTCCGAAAAAGGGATATATATTTAAGGGATGGGATATAAATCCAATAGACTCCTTAGTTAAGGGAGATACACTCTTTAATGCCATTTACGAACAAAAGTTGCCATGGTATAAGAAAATGTGGTTGTGGTTAACTGGTAGCGGTTGCCTTAAATGGCTTTTGTGGGCACTTTTGGCATTGCTACTCTTGTTGCTGCTTTCGTGGCTTTTAAAGGACTGTCGTGGATGCACACGTTCAATAAACGGAGTCGTTGAACCAGACAGAATTGTAACGTCAGCCGGTGATACAATTGACAATAACGGAGTAGTGAAGCCTATTGACTTACATAATGACAGGCTTCCGGATGAGCAATCAATTGTTGCACCTATTAGGGATGAAAATGGGGAACTCCCTCCCATAGAAAGAGAACCGGGGGTTCCTCCTGTTATTGCAAACCGTCTTTTCCTATTTCTTGAAAGGGAAGATGATAATGTTGATGCACTTGCATCAGATTTCAAGAAAGCCTATCCGGGTGAGCAATATCAGATTATAGGATTCGACCGTGATGTTAAATCTCTCCTTGTTCAAATTCCCGAGAATGAGCGTGATGAGATTCGTAGAACCATCAACTCCAGAATTCCTAATCATCAATTCATTGTATTTGATGAGGAAATCTACGAATTGAATGGACATATTAGCACTACATCTGCATCTTCCCCAGGATGGCATCTCAGTGCAGTAAAAGTTAAAGAGGGCTGGAAAATTACAAAAGGCAGTCCAACTGTTACTGTTGCAGTTGTTGATGATGGGATTGATGCCTCTCACCCTATGTTCAAAGATCGTATTGTTAATGCGTATAATGTCTATACACAAGATAGAAAATTGAGTAGAGGCGAAGGGCATGGCACGCATACTGCTGGATTGGCTGTGGGTTCTCTCGATTATCAAAATCAGGGAGCTGCTGGAATTGCCCCGGATTGTATGCTTATGCCCGTACAGGTTATAGATAACAATATGTGCCCTCTGTCCGCATTGGTAAGTGGTGTCATGTATTCTGTTCATAAAGGTGCTGATGTTGTGAATATCTCGATTGGACCTTCATTTCAAGGTCTCAATCAGCTGCCAATAGAATTGCAGAATCAGATCGCACAGACACAGTTCAAGAATGTTGAAAAACTTTGGAATCGCGTATGTAAAATTGCCGCGAATAAGAAGACTATATTAGTATTTGCCGCAGGAAATGATGACATTCTTTCAAGCATACCGCCGGAGAATCGCTCAGCAGTGGCACTTACCGTTGGAGCGGTAGATCAAAAGCTATATCCAACTGATTTTACTAATTACGGCCCCAGTACCGACATATCCGCTCCTGGAAAAGAAATATATTCTTCTTTCCCGATAAAAGATTTCAGAAGCTGTGACGGGACCAGTATGGCTGCTCCCATAGTATCTGGTACAGTTGCTCTTATGAAATCATTAAAGAAAGATTTATCGGTTGAGCAAGCCCGGAATGTCCTATATAAAACAGGTTGCGATGTGTATGGGAATATGCCACCTATGGTACAGGTGAATCTCGCTCTCGATGCTGTCAAACGTGGTGATTTCAGTGCGCCTACTACGAGAGATTTGCGACCAGTACCTGAAGCATCTATTGATGCGTCTAACGGTGTTCCTCCTGCGTCTTGGATTGATGGGGCTACCCCTATATCAGGGATAGTTATTGATACTCCAGGGAATGAAACTCCGATTGTGTCGCCAGGTGGTGGTAATAATTTGACACCTCCTGTCACAGAGAACGAAAGCGATTATGATGCAATTCGCCGATTGATTGCGATATATAAACAGAAAATTACAGAACTGGAAGGTCAACTTCCCGAAAACAAGAAATAATGAACGAAAAGCTACAATTCTCATGGGGCCATATTATAGCCTTCATAGCCCTTATTGCTGTTAGCTATATCTCATTTGTAGGGTTCACGTATCTCACAAATGGAGATTTTACCTTTGCCTTGTTGGGTATGGGTCTTACTGATATTGTATTTATTTTGTTTTTCATTGGGGCTCAGCAGATGAAAGCCTCTGGCGTCAAAATGAAAAGAAAAATAATTTGGGAAAGAATCTTCATTTTTGGGTCACCGGTAATTTTTATTGTTGGCATGATTTCGATGTCGCACTTTTGGACCGTCAGGAGTCAGAATGATGAAATTGTGTCTACCTTTATCACATCAATTAATGATGCACGTGAGCTCTTCTCAGA
>CAMWQF010000260.1 GCA_947176285.1 uncultured Porphyromonadaceae bacterium | reverse complement strand
AAGTCCCGTCCGCACCGCCGAGGAGAGAGGAAGAGCAGTATTGTTGACTTCGGTCACATACTGCTCTTTTTTCGTCACTTAGAATGAATGCTTCATCATTTTTGCTATTCAACTTTTAACTTAGTTTGGAAGGATCCTTCTACCGACCATATGCCAAATCCGCCGATTATATTCGTTGGCAAGGACTCAGTCGTTGAGATAAACGGAGATGTTGAAAACATTACCATGTCATCGTAAGATTTCCAGAAATTATATACAGGACTTTCGATTCTGTTGAGGCTGACAGTCCACTCTTCTCCGACAATAAGTTGTGATATATACTGTGTAGAATCCATTTTGACTCTTGGATGAAGCACAGGAATAGAATAGTGAGCACCAGGTAAATCAGTTTTGATTGTGCCCATCATGCATGGAAGCATGCGTTGTCCATTATCGTTCTTTTTCATAGATATATAGAAGTATGAAGGAGTCTCTTCAGGCGATGTTAAATGCAAAGTGGCTGCGCGTAGTGTGTCTATGTCGGTAGTCGAGAGTGTTATGCTGTCGATTGCTACGGGATATGGCATTTTCATCGATGCATGTGCTTTAAGATCCTTGAATTCTGCAGAGACTGAATATGTCTTGCCTGGAATGCCTACCATGTCGAAAGAGTAATATACATATGGAGGAATATAAGAATCATCGACACGTCCTGTTAGCACAATTGTGGTGTCTTCGTCAGATATTGTCACCTTTCCCCAATTGATTACAGCATCGGCGACATTCCCACTTATACTTGGCACTACGGAAGAAGAGAAAATGACATAAGGATGGTCACCACTGCAAAAATATCCTTCAATTACAGCTTTTCGCGGGCTGTCGATAGTATAGTCATCGCAGCCTTGTATAGAAAAGGATATGCCAACCGTAATTATTGTGCTAAGAATATTAAAAATCGAGTGTTTCATTAAAATTCTATTGTGTAACTTAATGATGGAAGGAATCTATATAAAGAATAAAGACGCTTCAATGAGTAGTCTCCGTTCTGTGAGTTCAATATGAAATACTGCATTTCTACATTTTTATGTCCATAGACGTTTAGGAGCGAAAGATTGACAATATGGCGAAGTCTGACTGTTGATCCTGCAGAGAAAAAATAGGATGCACCTATATCAAGACGATGATAAAGGGGTAGGTGTGCGGAATTTCGTTTCCCATATTCCATGGCAATATTCTCTCCTATCATGTATAATGCATCTACGGGAGTATATCTCCTTCCAGAAGCAAGTCTGAATGATGCAGAAAGTGTCCAATGGTTGCCAACATTCCATAGTGCGGAGGCTTTCATTGAGAATCCTTGTGAATGTAGGGCTGTCCAAGAATCAGATTTGTCATCAGGATTATTACGTTGTCCGGAACTGTAGCTGACGTTTATATCTCCGGTTAATTGTCCAAAATTCCTGGAAATTGCAGCGTATGCACCATAATTATAGCCATCGGCAATGATTAGGTGGGAAAATGGTGAATATTGTGTGTCTATGGTCTCTATGAGCTGTCCTTGATATTCTGTTCGGTTGCGTACGGAGTTCCAAAAGATTCCGGCTTCCATATTAAGATCCCACCATGGCAATCTTTTGGTGATGTTGCCCGATAATACAAAAGCTTTTTGCATAGGAGCATCATTATTGGCACCTATCCAAAAGTCGGTTGCCAGTCCAAGTTCGGAAAATCCTACCCTGTGCATTGGCTGATTGCGAATGCTGGCTGTTAATGTCAGTAATGTTTCTTTAAGTTTGCCGGAAATTGATAAAGATGGTGTGAATATAAATCGAGAGTAATCGTAGGCATCGGTTGTCGTTGATTTGAATAATCCAATTCCCCCTTCGGCAATTAATTTGATATTGTGTTCAAAAAACCACCAAACAGTATGCCCATATAATATTGCCGTCTGAATTTTTTGAGGATATGAATCTGATGTTCTGATTGTTGCATCTTCGGTCTCAGACATCTCTAATCTTGCCCATTGGGGGATAGTGCGGTCATATATCAATTTGATTCCGCTGTCCCATTCGGACAAATGTCCAGATAAATGGTCGTTTCCTATTTTGAAGTCTACTCCAGATGTGGAAAGGGAGGCAGGTGCATCAATTCGCATTTGGGGCATTTCGAGTCCCAGATGGTCAGCGAAACGAGAATGGTATAACCCAAAATTGATATTTATATTTCCTGTATGATGGTATCCGAAGTTATAAAGCGTATTTTCCCAATGGATTGATGTGTCGATGGCATATTTGTTGTCGGCGTATGTCAGGTTGTCTCCAGATCGGAAAAATGTCAGACTGATAAGATCTTTATCCGATAGCCTGAAGGCAGCGTCGGCATTTATATCGTTGAAGTTATATCTTATGCCCATGTCAGATGTAGAGAGCCAATTACCGTATAGTTTGTCGATGTATGATATCCTGCCTGAAACTGAAAGTGCAAATCGATTAGATGCGCCTATGTGTATAGATAAGGACGAGGCTGTCATCCCGGCTGTGATCACACCGTCAGCTCCAGATTTGAATCTTAAATCTGGATATAATTGGAAAACGGCTCCAAGTCTTGGTGGAAAACTTGGACCTGAGTGACGTGAAAAAGACATTGATGAGAAATGTGAGGCATTGAATGTTGAGAAAATCCCTCCAAATCTATATGGAAATATCACTGGAGCGTTCTCGATGAGGTATTGCGTCTGTCCTGGATCTGCGCCATCAATGGATAGTCCACTGCTGTAGTCTCCGATGGATTCCGCCATTGGAAGACTCCTGATTTTCTCAATCAGATCTGCTTCTCCGAAAGCACGCGAAAGCCGGAGGATATCCTGAGTCTTGATTTTTACATTTCCGTCTTCGGTCTTCCTGATTGGTCTTCGACCTTGTTGCTTCACTTCTAAGTCAGGAAGAAGGTTGGCTATAGTGTCTGCCTGATGTTCATTTGCAAATACAATAAGAGGGAAGTGCAGTAATATATAGAGCCAAAAGGCAGCATGGATATATACTGCCTTTTGGTGAGGATATATGAATTTGATTATGTCTAATCTGCTTCTGATCATTATATTCCGCAAGTTGACTTCCAGAGTTTATTATAAGCACTCCAAAGAGAATTCCATTTGTTGGCTACGTTAGTGAAGCGATCGAAGTAACTTTCTATGTTGTATGTAGTTTTGTCAGGGAAGAGTAGGTTGGCAGTAACGTAATATTCCCATTCGCTGTCGCCTCCCCATTGGTACATGTACGGGGTGAACTGAATGGTAGCCTGGTTAGTAACGGTATTATTATAGCGAAGTTGAGCCTTTACGTTTTTGTTGAGCCTATCACAAACTTTCTGGCAAGCAGCCTGAGCCTGAGCCTTGCTGTCGTAGTCATAATTATCCCAATATTCATCTAAGTCTTCCGGAAGCGCTTTATAATATTCTATTTGACCGTAAACCTGCACTTTGCCAAGCACATCGCCTCCGCAGTCGCCGCTCTTAAACATTTTAGCAAGCTCTGCATAGAGTTCCTCGTCGTCCATGTCTTCCATCGACTGGTATTTCTTGTTGTTACAAATGTTATTACCGTTGATAGTGGCATATGAAGTTGCAACTTTTTCGCCTGAAACGAAGAATTCTGTATTTGCTGCTACTTTCGAGTCGTTGCCATCTACTTTTGCAATTGCTTTAAGGTTCATGAGTGTAGCGTTTACTTCTGCACTCATCTTGTGCCCGTCAATGTTGATGCTTGAGATAACTGTGGAATTTGCAAGTTCTTTGCCATTTTCTATGAGAGTGACAGTTACATTTTTAGGAATAGAAAGGTAATATTTGTATTCCACCTCATATTCATCCCGGTTGCCATTGCCCCATTCCTCATCTCCATCTATTACAGAGAAGTCGAAATCGTATGTGCCTCCAGACTGCGATACTTTCAGTTCTACGGGTTGTCCGCTCTTGTTGCTGAATTTGAAGACAATGTCTTTGGAGTTGCCTGTTTTTACCCATAGTTCCTCTCTTGTGTTTGGCTCATACACACCGGTGAATTTGTCAAAGTTGACAGTAAATGTATAGGTATAAGCAGCTCTTGTAAGACCATCGAGATCTCCTTTGGCAGCCTGGCCTAAAGCTTTTAGATATGGAGCGGGTGTACGGTTGTAGCCATCAGGGTCTAATTCAAACTCTTCTGGGGCTTCCAAGTCTCCGAATTCCGATGAGTAATATGCAGCCAGTTCGAAAACTTGTTTCTGATCTTGGGGATTAAAAAGGTTGAGGAACTCTGTTGCTGTGTTCTGAAGATACTCTTTGCTTTCTTCCGGAGTCATTTCCTGCATTGAACCGGAGCCTTGTGGTCCGTCGGGATTATCAATCTTGTTGTCGTCTTTGTCGCTACAGCTGCTGAGCAGGATAAGAGAAATCCCGAGCCATTTGATTTTTGAAAGATTCATAGAAATGTTGTTTAAGAGTTATATAAATTATTATTCCTTAATTGATTGGCATTTCTTTATTGGCTTTTAAAAGTCATAGTGTATATTTTTTTCGTTTTCTGAAGTGTGAAGTAA
>CAMWQF010000259.1 GCA_947176285.1 uncultured Porphyromonadaceae bacterium | reverse complement strand
TTGAAATCATCTGATATTCCGTCTCCGGAGGCGAAACCTTGATTGTCTTGCACTCCGCCTCTGAAAGAAGGTGATGACAGGGTAATTCCTGCTCCCTGTGATTGGGAGATTGAGGCCACTTTAGATGAAGCGGGAGGCTGGCGGAATGCATTGGGGATATAACGGTCGGCAGGTGGTGGTGTTAGTTCACATCGGGGTTGACCAGTCTTAAAGTCATACCAAATCCAATGATGCTTGCCGACAATCTCATCGGGATTGCAGATGTAGGCACATATAGCCGCCCCTCTCTGATAGCGGCCAAGGTCGTGGGGAGCTATCCTTGCTCCCATAAATCCAACGGGACATATTGATACAATCGGGCTGAGATGCATCTGCGAACTAACCGGAATGGCAGGATTGCGCCAGACCTGTTCAATCTCCTTGCGAGATCAAACTTATGCCCACAATGGGCGATGTGGGTACAATAAGTGCCTATGACCGTCACGGCAGAGCGTAGTCCCAGCATAAGAGGGCGTAATTTACTCTGCCATGGTCGCACGAGTTGTTACCACGATTTCTACAATCAAAACGAGGTTCAGAAAGTTCAACGAAATTACATAAATTCCTCAAATGTCGGTTTTTACCGCAAAAAGTCCGACATTAGTCCTCATAATAGTCACAACCTCTGAATATCAGATTACAAAGATAATATTCATTACAGATGGTTCCTCCATACATAATATAAGAAATCGCTGAAATCAGAATTATTCTCAGGGATAATAGGCCTCTCTTATCCCTAGTTACCATGCAAAGTTAAATCGCAGATTGTACAGATATATCTTCTGATTTCTATGATAATCATTAGGTAATACTATGACTAATACCATATACCTCTTATAAGGGGCATATGATCCAAAGCAATATTCCTATATATAGAATTATAGTTGTCGCAAACAGACTTGCAGGGTCTTTAGATTACTTTTTTAGTATAAGATTTCACCTTATTTTGTTTTGCCTCCAACCATTTTTCAAATTCTTGAGCCCCGATTGCTTCTAATAGATAATCTCCTAAAATATGCATATTTGTACAATATAATTCAGGAATACCATTTGAATCTACTTTGTAATACTTCTTTGAATTATCAGTAGCAATATTAATTCGTTCAAAAGCTTTTCGTGGATCAATACCTCCCTTTACTACAGTATCATTAATGGTTTTTAGTTTAGAACTTTGCTTGGGCTGAGGTAAAGATTCAAGCACTTTTATTTCATCACGTAGATAATCATAATAAGCGTAATATAACCATATCTCAAAGCATGGATTACTGATAATCCAAATAATATTAGGATTATCATGTTTAGATAATACCGCTACTAAATCATCATAATAATGATCTACATCTGATACCATAAATATCTTATCAATTGAGGAATACAATATCTTATGGGATTTAGTTGGCTCATCAAATTCAACGGTATCATACAACTTTTCCACCATTTCTTTTGGGGGTAATCCTCCTTTATTTCTATCTGAAGAGACAAAAATAAGTTTTACACGAGGGAAAGTTCGCTTTTTGGATAGCTCCTGAAGATAAATTGATTCCCGTAATTCACCACCAGATATTACAACAATAAAGAAACTAGAAATCGTTCCAGTTCCTTTTTTATATTCCTCGGGAATAGAATTACTTTCTGATGTCAATACATCTATTCCATCTAAAATATCTGAAAACTCAGTAGATTCTCTTAAATCAGAATCTCCATCTGGTTTTGAATACCCATTGAGTAGATGTTCTATTGTAGCCATTCTATATTACCTATGTACGGAATTGCGCCATACCGGCCATTTATATATCCATTCTCTACTGAAATTGTGTTGTGCTCCTTGAAATCATTAAGAGAATACATTTTAGTTGCACCTTCAATTTTTTCCGCAAACCATACTTCATCTGCACGAAGTAAAACTTTCTGATTTAGAAGACAAGTTTCATGGGTGGTGAAAATAAGCTGTCCTTTTGTATTGTTATCTGCAAAAAGTTTGATTAATGCAAATATTAATATCGGATGAATGCTATGGTCGATTTCATCAATAATAATCGTCTTCCCTAATTCAATTGCCCCATATAGAGCAGGTATTAAATTTAATAGCCGAACCGTACCATCAGATTCCCCATTAATGTCCATTTCAAATACTTTGTCTTCAAGCCCCTGATGTTTAAAGACAAATTCTTTTACAATAGTTTGATCGTTATCTTTCATAGCAATAAATATCTGGCGATTGTCTTGAGTTACACCAAGGATCTTATCGCTTTCTAGTTCAGAAGATATTTTACTATATACTTGATGAGATTTATTCTTAACCCAATTTTCAAATAATTCTTCTTTTATATTTATATCTGATACGCCCAATCCTATTTTAGACATTACCTCCCTTGTAAAATCTAATAACCTAGGATTATTATCCATTTGGTCTATAAGTTTTATAGCAACGGCATTAAAAGGTACTATTACCAAAGAATGCTGAAGCCACTGAGTTGCAATTTGTATGTCCTGACCTGGAATAATTGGGAATTGTTCATTCAATTGAATCAATGAAACAGTTGGATTTTTTGCGAGTAAAGTATCAATCGCTTGCTGAACTTTATCATCAACAGATTCTCCTACGCAAACTTTATCAAGTTCACGCTTAAATATAATTTCATTATCCTTATGCCCAATTCCAGAAAGTAATAAAGATTCAGAGATGACACGATCGCTTGATATTTGAAACGAATAAATAAAGTACTTATTTTCAGTCTCAAATTCGATGATTGCCTTGAGGTATTGATCCTCTGCATCAGGATTACCTTTATGTATGTATCCAGACATATCTATCTCCTTGAAGAAATCATTTCTAGACACAAAATCATTTATAAAATCTAGTCCTTTTACTAAATTGGATTTACCAGAACCATTGGCACCATATATAGCACCAATCTTTAGAACCGGAATTTCATGGTGATAAATATGATGGTCATGTATGGACCGTTTTGGATTAGGGAACATATCGAATTGAACAGGTTCCCTAAAAGACAGAAAATTTTCAAAGATTACACGAAGTAACATGTTGATGTAGTCATTTAGATTTTTTCGCTGCAAAGTTAGAAAAAAAAAATGACATCTTATAATCTCGCGTGAAAAATTCACGCGAGATTTATGTGTTATAAAACATATTCTCTCTTGACAACGAATTTTACCACATATCGCTTTCTTTCTTTGACATGGAGGCTATTTGGCTCGTCATTATTTATTATTATTGAGACTCACCCTTTATTAAGTCATCGGTTATCTCTTCGGGGGAGAGTTTGATGTAGTCCATCAAGGTCTTTTGAGTCTTATGACCGCTGACGTGCATCATCTGGTCACAAACTCAGGTCCTGTTGCCACCATCAAAGGCCACTAACTCTCAATGAATTAACGGTCTTTGCTTCGTATTGTTACGCATCCTAAAGGCATTCAGCGATTTTCAACTCTTTCAATCATACCCCCCAAGTCACCACATTAGTCACCATACCAACCATAATTTACTGAATGATTGTGCGTTATACGTGTTATGAGATACGCATATCTATAACACACATATTGTAATAAGCTGATTATAAGTATTAAATTTGCCATCATTCATCATCTTTCGCAGCCATTCAACTCACACATCCACTCCAAGATGGGTAAACCTTAACAGACTTTTACTATAATCGGGTGATAAAAATGTGGTAACCTCGGCCAAAATCTCTCTTGGATCACCACGCAAGATAGTTAAAACTCAAGAAATTTTCGTACTTTTGCATTCGGATTGACTAATGTCAGTCCACGACATATTGAAAAGAGAGCGGAGAACCGATCGGTGGTGGACACTATCATATCTCATGACCCGTTTAAGATCAATGGTATTGCCGACTACCAGATTGTAGAGTTCACTTCTACGATGCTGGGTGAACCAAGACTTTCCAATATTATAAAATAAGCCTAATGTAAGCAACGAGAGATTGTATGGAAATACGAAGTTTAGAGAATATCGGTTTTAATGAGTTGTTTGAGGGCTTTTCAAATGCGTTCTCGGACTATGAGATTCATTTCAACAAAAGCGAGGTGCAGTCTATGCTGATAAGACTTGGATATGTTCCTAAACTATCGTTTGCCGCTTTTGATAATGGAAAAATAGTAGCATTCACGCTAAACGGAATCGGCATGTATAACGGCATACAGGCTGCTTATGATACCGGGACGGGAACGATAAAAGAATATCGTGGTTGTGGGTTAGCCAAAGATATCTTCAGATATTCCCTGCCTTTTTTAAGACAAGCGGGTATAAAGCAGTACCTATTGGAAGTATTGCAAAATAACCATAAAGCAATTACCATATACCGACGGATGCAATTTGATACGACAAGAGAATTTGATTGTTTCAGGCAATCAATAGCCAACATGGACCCCCTTCATAGTATCAAGCAGTGCGCTAATCTCAGAATCGGTATGCCTGTAATCATGGCGTCACAGATTATCTGCGATGAAGAACGTTAGTGAAGAGAGGCTGTCTAACAAGCAAAGTTAGGCAGTCTCTGTTTTTGTGTAAAAATTCGA
>CAMWQF010000258.1 GCA_947176285.1 uncultured Porphyromonadaceae bacterium | reverse complement strand
ACTCGCCCAAATCCGCCCCAGGGACTCTCAAATTTTTATGAGATGGGCTCTTAATGTGGTTTCGAACGCAGTGACAGCCTGTGTGGCTAAATGTTAAAATTTTGACATCCGGATTAAATTTTAATTTACATTAATTTCCAAATCTATTCATATTATTAAATTTGCGTCCTAATAATCCAATATTAATTTAATATGAATAGATTTCTACAAACATTTACCATAGTTGTAGGCATTTTAGTCCCTGCAGCTATTACGGCACAAGCTGCATCAAAGGTGAACGTAGGCGAACTGACCTATTCATCGGCTACCGGTGAAAAACGGTCGCCTTTTAAGCCTAAGAAAACCTCACATGAGCGTTCTGAAATGCAGGCTATGTCATCCAAACTCCGATTGAAGAGCAATAATAGCGCTAAGGTGCCTTCGCGTGTGTCAATGCGTAGTGTCGCAGATCAGGAAATCCCTGTGATTTACGGTAATGTCATTGATTCCTACGAGTTGATAGACCTTGGGTTGTATCAACTTCCACGCTCTGAAGAAGAAGGATTCGAGCCTGTAATCATGGATATTGAAGGTGAGCGCGGAGGTGTCGCATTAAACGGAACTTATTACATCACCACCGACGACTATGATGGTGGCACAGTGCGAGGCTATTCCTTGAATAGTGGAGAAGTTGTATATGAGGCTGAAGTTCCGTATGAGCAGGTGCCTATTACACTGTGTTTCAATCCAGCCGACAGTAAACTATATGGCATATTTAATCCGGAGGAATACACTGGAGAATATGTGTTTGCTAATATTGATTATTCAACTGACACTCCGGAATTGACTCCGATTGGGACAGTGCCTGAAGGTGTTTACACAGCCTTGTCGTGCGATGCCATGGGTAACATGTATGTGCTTCGTGACGTAGTAAATGAGTATTACGAGATCTATGACTCAGAATTCTTAAAGGTTGATGTATCCACAGGCGCCCTCTCGCTAATAGGAAACGTTGGATATTTCAGCGAATATGACACTTCAGGATGTATAGACCCGGCTACGGGACGTATGTTTTATGCCATGTGCACGTTTGAGGTATGTTCATTGATTGAGATAGATGTTAAGACAGGTCATGGAACCGAACTTCTTGACTTCCCCAGTATGGAGGAAGTTGTCGGGATGTATTGTCCGATGGCGGAGATAAGCGGAACTGCTCCGGCGATTGCGGAAGATCTTCACCTCTCTTTTGAGAACGGCAGTTTGTCAGGAAAAGTGACGTTCACAGCACCTTCTACCCTTTATGACGGTAGCGATGCGGCATCAGATATGGAGTATCATGTGATCTGTAATAATGAAGAGAAAACGGGTTCTCTCCTGCCAGGAGCATCGGCTGATGTGGAATTTTCTTTTTCAGAGCCTGGCAGATATCTATTCCGAGTATATTTATCGAATGAGTCAGGAGATGGTCCGGCAGCCCTTGCAGAAACTTTCGTAGGTGAGGATATTCCCGGGTTGCCGAGTTTCTTTGACGCAGTTTATTCTGATGGAAAGATGACTCTCAAATGGAATAAGCCGGAAGTTGGAGAAAACGGAGGTTATATCGATGTGGATAAGATCGCTTATCGTCTTGTTCAACTTTCACCGGAAGAAAAACTTCTTGAGGAATCAATAAAGGATAATTCGGCAGAAGTATCTATGGAAGCGCCGGAGGAGAAGACGACATATATTTATGCAATCACGCTGAATTATGGAGAACAGGAAATTGGTACCATTAACTCGAATGCTGTTATCCTTGGTTCGCTTCTCCCACCCTATTCACAAGATTTCAGCGGTTCGGATTCAATGAATGATTTCACTGTCCTTGACGTTAATGGAGATGATGAAACATGGACTTACTTTGGAAATTGCGTGAGGATAAGAAGCAATTCGCAACTCGCTTCCGACGATTGGCTGATACTCCCGGGAATTAAGTTGACTGAAGGAAAAACCTATGGTATTTCATGGCGTTCTTGGTGTGCTGCAATGGGTTATCCTGAAAAGATGGAAGTGATGGTTGGTCTCGAACCTACTGCACAGGCAATGACCACTTCGGTTTTAGAACCTACTGTTATATCAAATCTTCAGGAAGATGCCATGCTTATGGACGCTAAGTTCTCGCCGACTGCTACCGGAGTATACTATGTAGGATTCCATGCCGTTTCAGACGCTGATTCGTATTTTCTTTACCTTACGGATGTTTCAGTGGTTCAGACAGCAGATTTGTCAGCACCCTCATCCCCCATGGAGTTCAAGGTGACGCCGGATGTCCTCGGTAATCCTTCCGCAGAAATATCCTTCACCGTGCCCTCTGTATATGTCAATGGCGAGGCTATGGATGCACCTGACGAAATAAAGGTAATGTGTGATGGCAACGAGATAAAACTTTATGAAAAGCCTGCTGCCGGAACTGTTATGACATTTACGCATGTTTTGGACACTTGCGGTGATTACACTTTCACAGCAATAGCGATAAAGGATGGAATGGAAAGTGATCCTGTTTCACAGACCGTGTACTGCGGGCCTGGAATGCCTGGTGCTGTTGCGGGTGTTACTCTGTCAGAAATAGGAGATACCGGTAGGGTAATTCTGAAATGGAATGCAGTGGTTGAAAATAGTCTGGGCAATGCGATCAATCCAGAACTGGTGAAATACAATATATTTCGCATTGAAAACAATTCTGTAGCCGAAATCATTGAAGCCAACTTTAGTGGAACCGAAATATCTCTTAGTCCAGAATTTGAAGAAAGTCAGGATTTTGTGCGATATGCTGTGTACGGTGTGACAGACAAAGGACAAGGGGTAGGAATGTATTCAGATATGATTCCTATCGGAGAGCCGTATAAGAACTTTGCTGAATCGTTTGCTGACGGAGAACTCAAATACATTTTTGGTGTTAATGTAATCAATGATGGATTACTGGGAGTATACAACGACAATTATGTTGATGGCGTGACCTCATACGACGGTGACAATGGCTTCATGCTGTTCTATGGTCAGCAGACAGGTCAGGGGGTGGAACTCTCTTCCGGTAAAATATCTATTGCCGGCATGGCAGATCCTATGCTTGAACTTTATCTCCGTAATTTCGGAGAGGATGACATTAATAAATTTGAGGTAGAGATTCGTGTTCCCGGTGAGGATTATGTAGCCAAACTCTCCACTACACCGCCAGCTATAGGCTCTGAAGAATGGAATCTTGTCAGCATTCCACTGGCGGAATTAAATTCTGATAACATGCAGTTCCGTCTGCGTGGAGTAATTAATAACTACGGATCCATCGGAATCGACAATATTAAAGTATTCGATGCCAAGACAACTTCAATAGAGACCCTTGATTCTCAACTTCGTATAACAACCTGCAGAGGTACAATTCGTATTGAAGGAGGCGCAGATGTTGATGCGATGCTTCATTCCGCATCTGGTATGACTCGTAAACTTCGGTTGAACGGTGATGTGACTATTGCTGTAGATGCCGGAGTATACATACTATCAACCGGCAGCCAAACCATCAAGATTATGGTGCCTTGATAAATACCGAATTAAAGAATAAATATTAAAAGCAAATCCGGCGGATCATCATTGAGTCCGTCGGATTTGTTGTCTTATCAGAGATAAATTTGCAGTTGCGATCTCGTGACTATCCTGAGATCAAAACCTGTTTCAGGTAAATTCACTCCCATATCGTTCCCGTATGTCGTTGACTATATTCCGTATGCGCTGTTCCGACTCTATGGGACAGATCAGCAGGGCATTGTCGGTATCTGCTACTATGTAGTCCTTAAGCCCTGATACTACAATGACTTTGTCTCCTTCAGCGGCAACGATACAGTCTTTACAGTCGTAGAGAAGCGATCGGCAGTTTTGTGTGACGTTCCCTTCCTTATTCTTTGGAGATATGCCATGCAGCGCATTCCACGTGCTGAGGTCGCTCCATCCGAGATCAGCCTCCAGAACGTATGAGTTGCAGGCTCGATCCATGATGGCGTATTCCAACGGCAAGGAAGATGTCTTTGGGTAGACGTCTGCTATGAATTCCATCTCGGTATCTCCTCTATAAATGTCTGTCTCAACATCAAATCTGGATGCCATATCCGGCACATCGCGATTGAATGCCTCGATGACAGACTTCGCTTTCCCCAAATAAATCCCGGCATCCCAAAGAAATTCCCCTGAACGTACGAAGATCTCTGCCATCTTCCGTCCAGGTTTTTCTGCTACTGTCTTTATGTGAGATAGTGAATCGCTGAATTCAACAGGCTCTCCTTTCTGCAAATAAGAATAGGAAGTGTTTGGCGATTTAGCAGGAACTCCCAGTGCTAATAGTCGATCCCCTTTTTCTACAAATTCGAATCCTGCACGAAGGGCTTCTTGGAATGCCAATTCCTTCAGAATGACGTGATCGGCGGGAAGCGTCACGAATGATGCGTCTTCATTGCGGGCGGCAATGTGATGGGCTGCCCAAAGCACTGCAGGCGCTGTGTCGCGGCGTGCCGGTTCTAAAAGGATATGCTCTTGGGAAAGACTTGGCAGTTGCTCAAGTACAGTATCGGCATACTGCTCATTGGTGATGAGTATAATGTTTTCCTCAGG
>CAMWQF010000257.1 GCA_947176285.1 uncultured Porphyromonadaceae bacterium | reverse complement strand
GGTCTGCATTATTCATTTTCTTGATCGGTGAAGATACCAATGAAGGCAGCCGACAAATAGAGCTCCGCCGATAATGTTGCCTATAGTGGCTGGAAGAAGGTTTCGCCATAGGCAATCCACTATCCTTATTGGGGCTCCTTCCATCATAGCAAGCGGAAGATAAAACATATTGGCTATGCAATGCTCATATCCTAAAACCACAAATGCCATCACCGGCAACCAACAGCCAAATGCCTTCTCCAATAGATTATGGCCCGATAGGGCAAGCCATACTCCAAGACAAACAAACCAGTTAGCACCTATCCCCTTCAGAAGCACCACACCCCATGGCATCGAGGTTTTGGCAATTCCAATATTGATTATAGCGGAATGCCAAGGATCTGCAGAAGTCAAACCTGCAAGATACACTAAAAGATATGTGAACCCTACAGCACCTACGAAGTTTCCGAGGTAGACCAGCGACCAGTTGGCAAGCACTGCTCCGAATCCGTAATGCTTATCCATATATGCAGGGATAAGAACAGCATTATTGCCGGTAAAGAGTTCTGCACCAAGCACTACTACCAAGATAAGCCCTATCGGAAACATTATGCCTGCAAGAAGTTTGCACAAAGCCGGATTGGCTGAACTAATACCGGGAAAACCAAATCCTACTGTAAGTGAAAGGATCCCTCCTATGGCAATGAATGCCCCGGCTGCAATGGCAGCCACAAACAGGCGTCCGGGATGCTTAATCGTATTCTCTACCTTCACACACGCTCCCTTTATGGAAGCCGCAAGCGTCTCTGTAGGGGTCTTAATCTGCATATTTGATATAAATTTAGGGTTCTGTGTTTCGATGACAACGCAACGAGACTGCAAAATTAATAAAAAAAATCTATCGTTTGCAAGATTGGAAATTTTTTATTAAATTTGCACTTTCACTATAAAAAAGATCGGCAGATATGAAAATTTTCAGGACACATTGCTCGCTTTGCGTAAAAGCCATATGCACTACTCTGCTCTCCTTTTTAGGTTTTGAGAGTTCATCTGAGATGCGTGTCATGTATGGCACCCCTTTAAGAGACTTTGAAATAAAGGGGGCGGTATCAGTTGCTGACAGCAATGAGCCGGTCAAAAATGCCCAGATCAAAGCGAAATACGATAACGAGGCTAACCAGACTGTGATATCTATTGCGAGGACTGATTCCACAGGAAATTTCACACTATCCGGAAAAGCCGCAAGCAGTCGCCTTCAGATAATCTGCACCCCTGCCGACTCTATACTTCAGCCTGATACTCTTTCAATTCCGATTCAGAAGTCACCAAACGGATATCGAGGCTCGGCTAAAAAGAACATTAAATTCACCTTAAATCGCAAAAAGTGAATCATGACATTCGTTGTGCCATTCTTCCGGACAAACCGTTTGCGTAATTTTTTTTACATTCATCATGCAGTATTCACTACAATCCCATATCTATACAATAAACAACAATAACTTATAATTATATAGATATGAAATTTTTCAGCTATCGGCTCTCCATCTCCACCATATGTTCCTCATTCCTTACCTTGCTCGGCTTCAGTTGTTCCTCCGAATCGGAAGTGATGTACGGAATGCCTACAGGAAGTTTTGTAGTCAAGGGTGCAGTGACAGATGAAAACGGAAACGAAGTCCGTAACGCAGAAATTCGAGTTACACACCCTGACCTACCTTCCGGTGTGTTCTACATGGGAGAGTCCACTACCGACTCAAAAGGAAACTATGAAATAAAAGGATATGAAGTCCTATCGGAAATGAAAGTTGTCTGCATCCCTGAAACATCCGACCTCCAGTCCGATTCCGTCAACGTCAAAATGAAATATAAAGATGCTGACAAGCACGACTCATGGGACTACGGACACGCCGATGCCACAGTAAACTTCACCCTCAAATCCTCTCACTGAATCTCTAAATGAAATCCCTATCACTCCGCCAGCGTATTGGGTTGGAACTCTTCCGCAAAATAAAACAAGAAAAATGCAAGGAGCATCCGCTTCGTCAACTTTTCTGGGAATGCACATGGCGATGCAACCTCTCTTGCCGTCACTGCGGAAGCGACTGTAAGAGTTCATCAACAATCCCCGATATGCCGGCTGAGGATTTCCTGAAAGTCATCGACAGTCTGACCCCACATGTCAACCCCAATTATGTAAATATAGTGATCACCGGAGGAGAACCTCTTCTCAGAAAAGACCTGGAATATGTGGGGCGCCAACTATATGACCGCGGATATCCCTGGGGATTTGTCTCAAACGGACTTGCACTTACTCCCGAAAGATTCCAAAGTCTCAGGCGAGCAGGATTGCATGCCATGACAATAAGCCTTGACGGATTGAAAGATGATCACAACTGGATGCGCTGCAATCCTGCATCTTTCGATCGCGCTACTTCAGCCATCCGGATGGTTGCATCTTCACCCGACATCAATTTCGATGTAGTGACATGCGTAAATCAACGCACTCTACACCGACTTTCTGAGATAAAGGAACATCTCATTTCATGCGGAGTGAAGGAATGGCGGCTTTTCACTATCTTTCCCTCAGGCAGAGCAGCAAACTATGAGGAATTCAAAATGGGGCAAGACGATATGAAGACCCTCATGGAGTTTATCAAAGACACGCGGAAGGAAAGGCGGATAAAAGCATCGTTCTGCTGCGAGGGTTTTCTTGGAAGATATGAAGGAGTGGCACGCGATAACTTCTTCAGTTGTCAGGCAGGAGTGTCGGTGGCTTCAGTGCTATTAGACGGCGGCATAGGTTCGTGCCCAAGCATACGTGCCGACTACCGGCAGGGCAACATCTATGAAGATGACTTCTGGGAAGTATGGCAGAATAAGTTTCAGCCATACAGAGACAGGAAATGGATGAAGACAGGCAAATGTGCTGACTGCTCTTTCTGGCGCTACTGTGAAGGCAACGGCATGCACCTCCGCGACTCCAACGGCACCCTCCTCCACTGCCACCTCACATATTAGAGCAATTCTTTTATTGTCTTTACATATTTGGAATGATCGCGAAGATCGGGACGACCTTCTTCATTGCCTTCGCGATCAATCAAGATATAATAAGGAATACCCTCAACCTTAAATCTATTGTAAATGGATTCCATCTGGTATTTATCAAGTTTATAATGGATGCCTTTGATATCACCCTTCCACTTTTCATATTCATCAGGATCTGAAGATTCATCGGCTATATAAATCCATACGATATCTTCATCATTCAGTTCCTCCTCTTTAAGCGGCTCGTTTAATTTCAATGCTCTTTTGCAAGGACCACACCACGTATTCCAAAGGTCTACCACGACTACTTTGCCTTTGTGTGGTGAGACTATCGAGTCAAAGATAGCGGAATTACCTTTTACTAACTTAATTTCATTAGCCATAATGCTATAGACAGAATCTGCAACGGTTTTGAAAAACGGGTTGGACAGAGATCTGAGACTATCCACATCCTGTTGCTTAAGCTTATATTCATTAGCCTTCTTCATCATCCTCCTGGTCATATTCAAAGACTTTGACAGGTCGCCGGGGGCGCCATATGAATTCCAGTCAAATCTGCATATTGCTTGTCCGAATATAGGATCCATCAGGAGTTTAGGATTCGAGACATCAAACCATCCTACTACCTCCTTGTAATCTTCAGAAGAAAGCCTCGCCGGCACTGAATCTGCCGGCACTTCGCACATCGGGTCATTTTTTGCTAATTGATATTGATAAGATAGAATATCTCGGTAGTCAGCAATTGCTGAAAGCACTTCATTTTGCAGTTGAAGAGTCTGATATTCCTTTTCCATCGGTTTAAGAGTCGAGTTTGAGATGGAGTCCAAATGTATGGAATATTGATTTTTGACATATTCAAGATATTCATCTCCGGTCATGTGATAATCGGCAAATTCAGTATAATAAGGGGATATGCCATAGCCATACGACCGTTCTCGCATACGGTCGAAATCTCCATAATAACCGGAATGCATGCTTCTGCTGAACTTTGATAAACCATTGTCTCGGTACGACATAGCATTTGCTCCGCTGATTCGGCTGTCAAGCCAACAATCTGCTGTTTCTCCCGGAAACACTGTGATTAGGGCATATCCGGCACCACCTCTTGCCATATCTGCAACACCGGCCGTGCATGTGCCATATTGCATGAATTTTACAGAAGAATTTCCATCGCTGTCAAAATTCAATTGGTAGTTTTCTTGTCTGCCGTCTAAGTAATCTATAAAAAGCATGAAGCCGGTAGAAAAAGCGGGAAGATAGGGACGAAGATGAAAGTTCAAGACAGTTTCGCCTATTGTAAGGGAGGGTTCCGGCACCGGAGAGTCTGCTGAATATGTCTGAACTTCCATAGGAATGTCTTTTGAATAAGTGGATAGTGGGATTCCGGAAAGATCAACTCCTTTCAACCAAAGACCAAAGTCTGCTATGAAATCAAGATTCTGAGTGTTTTCCGGAAGAGGTTCAAATGTTATGGAGAATTCCATCTCTCCATTTGATGGGAAAATGCTTTCTTCGCCAAGTTTTATTCCATTTGCACTTTTCACTCTGAAAGTTTCCCCGTTTGCTTTAACTATGGGTTCATTCGGTAAGCGGAGAGA
>CAMWQF010000256.1 GCA_947176285.1 uncultured Porphyromonadaceae bacterium | reverse complement strand
TGGTCAAAAACCTGTCTTATGAATAAGAACAATCGAAAAGAGCAACTGTATAAGGCCGCATTTAAATTATTCTTAACCCATCCATATGGAGAAGTCAGTATTTCTGCTATTGAAAAAGAGGCAAAAATGACTCGAGGGGCAATCGTATACTATGCTGGCAGTAAACTGGAACTATTTCAAAAAGTTGTTCAACATTTTTTCATAGACAAACAGAAGTCTCAATCAGACTTGCCGTTAGACATAACATTAAAAGAATATATAAAAATATATGTTGAAGCAGTTTCTCGACAAATGATTTCAATGAAATCTTTGATGGATGAAATGTCTCCAACAAATGGAAGTAGAGCTTATATATCATTAGGATTAAATCTAAGAAGCTATTCAGAGGAACTACATAACGAATATTTAGATATAAGAAGTCGCACTCTGACAAATTGGATATCTGTTATACAACGAGCAATCTTGTCTAATGAAATAAAGAACGACATAGATATAATTTCTATAGCAGAAATGTTCGTGTTTATTTATCTAGGTGTTTCTGTATGGGATGCTTTATTAAGTGGTCTAGATATTGAGCATTTAAAACGTCAATACTATGCCCTTTACAATCTGCTAAAGAACAATAAATAGTTGTAATTAGGTTAGTTTAAGATTTTATCGTTTTTTTTTGGACTTATGCATTATTTATTGTAATTTTGCATTACAAACATTATGTATAATTCCTATGATAAACTGTGTATATATAAATCGAATAGCTTCATTTTTCCCCAATAAGGCGGTTTCCAATGAAGAAATGGAGGACTTTCTCGGTAGAATTGGAGGAAAGGATTCTAGAGTGAAACCTATAATATTAAAACAAAATGGAATAACTTCCAGGTACTACGCACTTGACAAGAGCCAAAATATAACTCATTCAAATGCATTGATGGCTGCAACTTCCATCAAAAAGCTTTTTGAAGATACAGCATGCGAAGATTCAGTAGAGTTAATGGCATGTGGCACATCTAGCCCAGACCAAATTTTACCGTCACATGCTTCTATGGTGCATGGTCTATCTTTTAAACATACAATGGAACTATATTCATTGTCTGGAGTGTGTCTTACGGGTATCACTGCTTTAAAAACAGTCTTCATGTCTATTAAGACAGGTAATACTAATAATGGAGTTTGCTGCGCTTCAGAGTTGGCATCGGCATCTTTTTTATCAAGATTCTATGAGAAAGAATATGACGATTTAGAAAATTTGGAGAAGAACCCTCATCTAGCTTTTGATAAAGATTTTCTTAGATATATGCTTTCGGATGGGGCTGCAGCTCTTTTTCTATCTAATAAGCCTAACAATGAGAAAACGTTAGAAATTAATTGGATTGAATTAAAATCATATGCCAATATGCATCCTGCTTGTATGTATATGGGTGCGTCAATGGATGATGACGGCAATCTGATTAGCTGGAAGGAATACACAGAGGAGGAATTAATGAAAAACTCCGTCTTCGCTTGTAAACAAAATGTTAAAGTCTTAAATGAATATATTGTAGAAAGATTTGTCGATGCTATAGAGTGGGCATTGAATAAACATTCTACAAATACAACCTCCATTAAGTATGTTATACCCCATATATCTTCAATGTACTTTTTTCACAGGCTAGAAAAAGGACTACTTCAAAGAAATATAGATCTTCCCACAAGCAAATGGTATACCAATCTAACATGGGTTGGTAATATCGGATCTGTAGCACCCTTTGCGGCTCTCGACGAACTTATAAGGACAAAGCCATTGGAAAAGGGCGATCAAATACTCCTATTAGTCCCGGAAAGTGGAAGATTTTCCTTTGGAGTTGCATTATTAACGTGTGTATGATTTGTCATTTCAAAAATATTTATTAACTTTGCACTGATAAAATATAAAAAATAGAGGAGTCATAAATCCATCTTTCTATGCGAAAATGTGGAAGTTTTTGAAGAAGAAAGAGGGTGGATATGATTGCTCACTCCGTATATGAGTGCGGGGGAGCTGTGTCATTTCTTAAACCATCTTCCACAGGTTTCGCATAGGACACATTCTCCCGCACTTTTGTTATGGGAAAAAGAAGCCAAAAAACAGAAATCAACAGAGTCGAGATCCTCCGTCAAAGCTACCGTTTGATGGCAATGGGAACATGGGATGCCATATCTGTTACAGAACTGGAGAACAACATAGAACAGACACGAGGCGCAATATTCTACTTCAACAAGAACAAGGAAGCGCTGTTCACCAATATGATAGAAGAGTTGTTCCTCCCGGTATTTAAGTTAAGCGACTCGGAGAAGTCCAACTTGAAGACATGCTCCCCTCAGACCTTCTTTGCAATATACAAGACACCCTTCGAAAGAGTCTGCAACGATCTCAGGATAAACTATCAAGTGCCGGAGCCATCTCGAAGCCTTTTCAACATCATGATCCAAGCCCAAAAACATTACCAGGGCTTCAAACAGATCATAAGCAAAGAAATCAAGCAAGAAATAGCCTTTATCCACCATATCATAGGCATCAACAGCACACTCACCTTAGACTTAGACAAAATATATGCCCAGTCAGCAGGCCGGATCTTCCTCGACTCCCTATGCTGACCGGGCATTACTTTATTATTATTCCCTACAGAATATTCTACACTGCATATCTGCGTCTTTACAAGACGATATAAAAGAGCTAATAAGCCATATCATTTGAGATACGGCATGTTTCTGTCGTAAAGGTCTACCATCCCTTAGAGCTTCAAAAGCTTCCCTTAATTCAGACTTAGAAACAAAGTCAACAGCAAGACACACCTCCTTGATACCATTTGGTGCTATGAGAGTTCTTCTATATGACTCCTCAAAAGTATCTAAGTTTCCCACTCTGCAAACGTCGATACTGGAATTGGGGAAATACCGACCCCTCCAAGAATTAACTTTATATGCGACATCCATATAACGCATATTGCCAATGTTCTTCAAAGCCTGTCCCACAACTTCCTGAAATGCAGACGCAGACAAAGATGTTTCACCCTTACCTTTTGAATGAACAAAGCTGATTTTATTATTAGAGAGTACGATATGATCCGCACATTCGTAACCCATATCATCACATATTATATGAGAGGGTGCTTCATTCCGGAAAGTGTTTTCTACGACATAAAAAACAGTATCATTGGCAAATTCAACATCAGCAATTGTCGGAGTCCCCTTTTCACTTGTCACAATACCCATTTCAGGGACACCCACGAAAATTGACAGAATAGACTCAATACTATTGAGAATGTCACCGTCCATGTGCAGCTGATTCCCTTGATAAATAAACTGAACATCCTCAAAGCCCACAAAGAAACACTTGTGGCTGGTGATATAAGTGAATAACTTTGTATTGCCACCATCATCATTTACAAGATAGAGATTATCAAGACGCCCATAACCTTTAAGTCTGATTCCATTCTGCTGTAATACAACATCCAAAAGATCCAAAGATCCCTCACAAGAATATTCTTGATGTGCGGTTTTCTCTGTCAAAGTCTTGCATCCGCTTAATCTCTTGTAAAGATGACTGAAGAATCTCTTCGACTCTATCGGCAACATTTCGTTACCAGACTTATACTGTACTATCAGATTCTCCTTCTCTATATGGTTCATCAGTTCATGAAAATCTATCAAAAGATATGAAGGGATAAGTGTGTCTTTATAGTCTTTCCATCTTACAGGAGTTGAAAAGTGCCCCATGAGGGATATCGTCACATCATAAGGAGACTCGATACCTCTTATAATAGAATCAGCCCATTCGCAAAGAGAAGCGATAGTCTTTCTCTCACTTCCAATCTTAGACACACGAGATGTGCTTAAACCTAAAGTTACAGTTTCGTCATCATTTTGAATACGTGTGGTCTTAAGAATATGCCTTCCTGCACCATGTGTAGGCATGGATTGACTAAGGTCATCGCTCTCATACGACTTATTTCTAAGGGCATATTGATTCAGGCTCATGTTCCCCATTCTCATCTGTGTAAAAACAGTATTATCAGAAATCAGAGCCCCCGCCAATACATTTCCCATAATGGGAGTGTGCTTATTCTTAAATGAAGACAAGCCATTGGCATGACGAGTAAACAGCACTAAATATTCATCGATTTCAATAAGTAAGAAATAGCATATCAGTACTTCCTTTTTCTGGAATTCTTCCGGTATATCCCTCAGAAAAGACGGAACGTTCTTATCCTGAAAGACCTTTAAAGTACATAATGCATTACGCCCTTCAGCAAAGGCTATAGGCTCTTTGATTATCTCGATAATGTTCGTGTGAGAATGGGCATTATCTTTGATTGTGGCAAATATATTCTTGATCTCTCTTTCGTCTATGTCGAAATTACGCCTGTAAAAATAGGCACCTTCATTTATGGCGAAACCATTAAAATATGCTTCTTCTTTATCTGTCATTAGTAAAATCAATTTATATTATTGATGAATATTCTTTTGCAAAGATAATAAAAATTCCCCAACAAGCATAATGTTTGTAATGTAAATATTCAATAAATATAAAATGTTTTATAAATTTAACTAATTTTAATTTATGGCAATATAAAAAATTGAGTCGAAATGTATAATATCGCCACACATTAATCAAC
>CAMWQF010000255.1 GCA_947176285.1 uncultured Porphyromonadaceae bacterium | reverse complement strand
TGATGTTGACAAGATTTGCCATACTTGTAAATAAACTGCCTGCTGATGCAGAAGTCAAATCATGGTTTGGATTATCACACATAGGTTGGTTTCCTAAAAATTGACATAAATACATTATCTATTGATGCAACATATTCCCAAATTTAGCATTAATCTGTGCTAATTAATGAAGTTGTTTAAACTTATTTACGAATTCAAAATCTACTGCAACTCATTGATGTCATGGATGATAATCTATCTCTTTCGCAAGACCCGATAGCCTCATTCCCGAATTATGCCCTTTCGGCTTCTACAAACGAAGACAGACCGGGAACACTAACTGTTCATTTTGAATCAGGCAGAAGTGATGGCAATAGCAATGTCACAATGGAATACTCCTTTGATAAGCAAGAATGGACTCCAATCAATGCAGGAGGCTTTTTCGACGAGATAGTCTGGATTAATTAATTTATACTGTCAGAAATTCCGGTTCTCATTTATCGCAATTTATCGCAATTTATCGCAATTTGCGATAAATTGATTTTTATAATACTGATTATCAGAATCTTATTTATAAATCTTAAGACAACTCTTAGAACAAATAACTCAATTATCATAAATTCACTATAACTAATTATCACACAAATTATTACAAAATAAATTTTCGTAAATTTTGATATTTTGCGAAAAATTACGATATTTGCATTTTAAAACATTATCTCCGCTTTAACTATGATTGAGAATCCTCCCCACCCCTTGATAATCACCGAGACTGTGCTTGATTGCCTTCAGAATGAAGGGATAGCCGCCAGCATAAAGAAAATAACAGACGATTACCTGTATTGGACTGATGTAAAATACAGAGCCCAGTCGTTAGGATTGACTAAAGAAGATTTATGGAGCGCTGTTAAATATTCACGAAGGCAAACAGATATTAAGATTGATAGATTTGAGAACTTTCATTTCTCACTATCAAACTCAATGCAACGAAAATGTCATGAATTCGATATGAATTTCGGAGGTTCATGGGGGGCTTCTAAGATTTTCCCTGACGATAAGTCAACTCAGGAACTATATCTCGTAAGTTCCATAATGGAGGAAGCCATAGCATCTAGTCAGATGGAGGGAGCCGCCACCACGAGAGAAGTTGCAAAAGATATGCTCCGCAAGAAAATTAGCCCTAAGGATAAAAGTCAGCGAATGATTCTCAACAACTACAATACTATAAATTTCATACGCGACCACTCCAAAGAAGATATTACTCCGGAATTAATCATGCATATCCACGGTATGATGACAGAGGGAGCATTGGACGTGGAAGATGCCGCAGGGCGTTTTCGAAAAACCGAAGAGAATATAGTGGTTGGAAACGGCATAACAGGAGAGACGGTTCATACCCCACCATCAGCCGAATGCCTCCCAACTTTTATTGACCAATTATGTGTATTTTTCAATGACAATTCGCCCAAACTCTTTATACATCCTATAATAAGGGGTATAATAATCCACTTTCTGATAGGATACTACCATCCATTTGCGGATGGTAACGGCAGAACAGCACGTGCGCTGTTTTATTGGTATATGATGAGAAATAATTATTGGCTTGTGCAGTATCTTTCCATCTCAAGAATCATCAAGGGATCAAAGAAATCCTATGAAAAGGCATATCTTTATACGGAGCATGACTCCAACGACATTGGCTATTTCATTCAATACAATTTAGATGTCTTGAAAAAGTCATTTGACGAACTACAGAAATATCTCATAAAGAAATATCAGGAGAAAAAGAAATCCGAGAGGTTGCTTCATCTTGGCAATATAACACCTCGGCAAGCTGAGATCCTTAATAGATTTATTGAGAATCCTGATGAGATCATGTCATCAGTAGATGTAATGAGTCGCTTCGGTGTAAGTTCCGGCACAGCCAAATCAGACCTTAAAGATTTAACACAAAAGCAGTTCCTTAAGGAAATATCCCTTAATGGCAGGACAAAAGGATATATCCGGAATGATAGTTTCCAAGAAATGGTAAGAAACATCAAAAAATAGAATCATACATTTAAAATTTATCGCAATTTATCGCAATTTATCGCAATTTGCGATAAATCAATTTTTATATGCCTATAAATAATATATTTATACTTTACAAATATCCTGTTTTATTTTATGTACTTATGACCCCGATATACTATAAATTCCTCGATTAGAAAACCGAGGAATTGTAATCTGTCATTGTGCCCATAATTCATCAAGGCATGAATCAGACCTTTGATAGTCTATCAGAAGTCGAACTTCTCCAGAGTCATCGTAGAGTATTTCTCGATCTCAGGAACGAGACGCTTGAAGTGGTCGGAAGCCATATGAGCCTTCAAATCTTCTTCCGAAGCCCATGTCTCCATAATCAGATAACGGTCATCATTGGTAGTTGACTTATAAAGGTCATAATCTATACAACCCTTATCTCTAAGCGAGAATTCTACAAGTTCGGTTGCTTTCTCAACGAGTTTTTCGCGATTCTCACTCGTCTCTACAATCATTGATACATTTAGTCTTATCATTTTGTTTTCATAATTTTAAGGCTGCCTACATTCATTCCATACAAGAATGAATCCTTACAACCGGATTAATATCTATGAACTTATCGTTCCAGTGATATAACGTCTTAATGCATCACACGGTTTACTATAAAATATGGCTAAATTGGGGGCAAAAAATCCGTAAAATTGGTACAAGAAATATCCATATAAAGTAAAACCCACTTCCATAAAAATACGTTTTATCTATAAAAGAAATACAGCATACTCAAATTACAGTTTAGAAGTTTAATCGTTTAATCTGTTTAGAAAATATAAAGGGATGCGAAAGTATTAAACCTTTTATCCTCCCTAAACTTTAAACCCCTAAACCTTTAAACCAAAATAACACTTTATGGAAAATATAGATCTGACAGAAATAAAATCTCCGGCAGACATCCGCAAGATGAGTCTCCCGGAACTGAAACAACTCGCCGCAGAACTCCGCGGCACACTTATCGAGAAACTATCCGTGCATGGCGGTCACGTAGGGCCTAACCTCGGCATGGTGGAGGCAGTCATAGCACTCCACTACGTATTCGACACTCCCGCAGACAAGATTGTCTTCGATGTATCACACCAGACATATCCACACAAGATGATCACCGGACGTATGCAGGCATTCACTGACCCTGCACACTACGATGATGTGACAGGCTACACAAGTCCGGAAGAAAGTCCTTATGACCTATATTCTCTCGGCCATACATCTTCAGCAGTAGCACTCGCAGCAGGACTCGCCAAAGCCCGCGACCTTAAGGGTGATAAGGAAAATGTCGTGGCTGTGATCGGCGATGGTTCTCTAAGTGGTGGTGTCGCTTTCGAAGGCCTTGACTACGGCGCCACACTCGGCTCCAACTTCATCGTTGTGGTCAACGACAATCAGATGAGCATAGCCGAAAACCATGGCGGAATCTACGCCGACCTTCACCTGCTCCGCAACACCAACGGAGAAGGCGAACCAAACCTCTTCCGCTCAATGGGCTATGCCTACCGCTACGTAAAGTATGGCAACGACCTCAAGAGCCTTATCGAGATGTTCAAGTCTGTAAAGGATATCAACTATCCTGTAGTGGTGCACATCAATACTGAAAAGGGTATGGGTCTGAAGGTCGCTGAGGAAGACAAGGAGGATTTCCACTTCTCAGGTCCATTCGATCCAAAGACCGGTGCACCTCGTTATGAGGGACCTAAGGATGCGCCTAAAGATTACAGCGATGTATTCGCGAAGAAGATGCTCGCCAAGATGAAGGAAGACGGCAGAGTCGTGACCATCACAGCCGGAACTCCAGGCGTGCTAGGCTTCGACAAGACTCGCCGTCTTGAAGCCGGTAAGCAGTTTGTCGATGTCGGTATCGCAGAGCAGTCTGCGGTAGATGTGGCAAGCGGTCTTGCCAAAGGAGGCATGCGCCCTGTGGTCGGATTCGTCAGCAGTTTCCTGCAGAGGGCATTCGACCAGTTCAGCCAGGACATCGCGCTCAACAAGCAGGCTGCCACATTTGTGGTATTCTACGGCTCCATGTTCGGCATGAACGATGAGACACACCTCGGTTTCTTCGACATCGCACTTCTCTCCAACATTCCAAACCTCCTCTACCTTGCACCTACATGCAAAGAGGAATTCGAGGCCATGCTCGACTGGTCTATAAAGCAAGATAAATTGGCGGTCGTAGTCCGCACTCCCGGCTCTTCCGCTGTATCTAATAAAGAAATAAAAGTTCTTGACGACTATTCAAAACCTGAATACGACATCGTGCGTCGCGGAGAGAAGGTAGCCTTGATCGGAGCCGGGTCGATGTTCACCTATATGTCGCTGGCAGCCGATATGCTCGCAGAGCAAGGTGTAAACGCCACTCTCATCAACCCCCGCGAGTTATCGACTCTCGACACCGCTACGCTTGACTCGCTAAAAGACTACAGCGTAGTTATTACTGCGGAGGACGGTATCATAGACGGCGGTTACGGACAGAAGGTAGCCTCCTATCTTGGAGAGGCACCGGTTAAGGTAGTAAACCTCGGTCTTCCGAAAAAATTCCTCAACCGCTACGATTACGCCGCTCTCCAGAAGGAATGCGGACTGACTCCAGACCAGATAGC
>CAMWQF010000254.1 GCA_947176285.1 uncultured Porphyromonadaceae bacterium | reverse complement strand
AATACTTAGTATTTATTCCTTACCAACAATCGTTGACAGACAATACTTATCTGAGAGATCTATTCGACAAATCTAATTTAAAATTTCAATGTTCAATGTGATTTAAGTGAACAGAATTTATTTAATTTTTAACTCTGAACATTTTTAGTGGACAGTAGTGGCCTAAAATATTTATTTGCTATATCTTATCATCAGGAAGCATGCGATGGCAAGGAAAATAGTGACATATGTTCTTGCCAATTGTATATAGCATTTCTGCTTGATACAGAAATAGGTCATTGTTGCTAAATATGATAAAATAGAACCTGCTCCAATGATTATTGCCCATATCGGATAAGAAGGATTTGGCCCTAAAATGATAAGGATTATCAAAACCACGATTGCTGGAATCAGCATTAAGGTTCTGATTATCTCTGACGGTTTGTCGATACGCCTATATTTCATTTTAATTCTTGCCATTTGATAGTAAGGTTATCTCTCTAATTAGTCGGTAATAAAATTCCAAACGATTGAGAACTTTTACATTCACAGAATTATTCCTTCCGAGTCAATGTCATTAAGTTATGGTTAGGAAGATAAGCTTCCATTTCAATCACTTTGTCGGTATGCTTCAATACTCGATAATCTCCCTTGAAAGCTCCCTTTAAGTGAAAGATGCCTCCTTCAATATTATAATAGATAGGAAAGTTCTGTAGCGGTACTCCAGTAGAACTTAAAAAAGTCACCTCTCCTTCTTTGGCAGTAGTAAAGAGTATTATGAAACTGATCTTCTCTACGGTTCCATCCTCCATAGTCTCAACATTTTGACCGTTCCATGCAGAATACAATAGATTGTCAATTGTCAGTTCCTTTGAAGGCTCATCTGACTGACAGCCGGTAAAGAGGGAAATCAAGATTCCCATTATTAGCAAAAGTTTTTTCATACGGATAGAGTCCTTATATGTTTGTATAATTCTCTGAAACAGATGAATATTAACTAATAAACCAAATGATAACTAATGAGAATTTATTGATTCATTAATTTCTGTATGTCAATGTTGACAGGTTTACCATTTACAGTAAATGATAAGGTGCAGTCCTCAAATTCAGTAAGTTTCTTAAATTCGAGTATGATGATTGAATTTTCACCCCATATTGCATTTACTTTTTTTGCAGTAAGTATTTCTCCATTATTATAGAGTTGAACATTATCTATTGATAATCCGTTTGATTCATCGCGGTCAGATGCGGGAATTTCGACTTTTATGGTTGTTTTGCCATGATTGTTGTTTAGTCCCTTGAATTTTGGAGCAGCACAAGCATTGCCAAATGAAAGCAGAGCGACAATTAGTGAGAATACTGTTTTCTTCATTTTCTTTGATTATATTATTTGGTGCAAAGTTACAAAAACAAAAATTGTTACTCTCAACCAAGGTTGAGGGTTAAGGATGATTCAAAATTACAAATAAAAAATGGAATGGTTAAGAATATTGAGATAAAAATGCTTCGGACAGGGCAAGATATACACCTGTGTGTATATTTTTGAGAAATATCACTTGTTTTTGCCTAAGATTTTCTTTTTTATGCGGCTCAGACTGTATGGCTTTATCTGCAAATACTCCGTTATCTCTTTCCTTAGACCAATTTTTACACAAAATTGAGCATTTCTAAATAAATTAATGTTAATATTAGAGATAAGGGTATGACATTTGAATAAAAAGAATTATCTTTGCATATCAAAACAGCCAAAAATGAAACTGATTGAGATTAATATTCAGCGTATCTTTGAACTTTGTAAAATATATAAGGTTAGGACGCTTGCGGTTTTTGGATCTATCTTGACAGATAGATTTAATGAACATAGTGATGTGGATATGCTGGTAGACTTTGAGCCAATTGATCATGATAGCTTTGACTACGTAAGCAACTATTTCAATTTTCGTGATGCATTGGAACGATTGTTTAATCGCAAGGTTGATCTAATTGAAGAATCAGGTTTGCGTAATAAGTATCTCATTGCAAATGTAAATCGTACAAAACATGTAATTTATGGCTAACGAAGATGTATTGGCATATTTGCAGGATATTTTTGATGCTATTACGGTGACTATCCCTAAAAATTATTAACAGATTTGAGGGCGATTAACTATTGGTGGCGGGAGATATTGAGATATGAGGCTATATCTTCGGATGATGCAATCTAAAACCATTCCTTGTAAAATAAGAAATCGATAGGGGGTACTACAGGCTATGCCTTTTCCAGCACATCAATAAAGAAAACCTTGTTCTAAGACTGGATAACATCGAATATGACCCAAAAAATTATGGTATAAATAAAAATAACAATAAAATAACGCAGTGCCTTAGATTTAATAATATTAAATTTGTCGAATACAAAAAGCAGAACAGATCCAATCGCTATATAGACGATAAGATAATACCAGGGTAAAGTCATTAAAGTCATAACTACATTATTTTAGTAATTTTATCAGATTCAAAATTACAAAAAAAATGGAATGGTTATGAATATTTAGGTAAAAAATGCTTCGGACAGCACAAAATATACACCTGTGTGTATATTTTTGAGAAATATCACTTGTTTTTGCCTAAGATTTTCTTCTTTATGCGGCTCAGGCTGTATGGCTTTATCTGCAAATACTCCGCTATCTCTTTCTGTGGTACGTCCTGCTCAATCTGCGGATGCTCATTGATAAGATAAAGGTAACGTTCCATAGGAGTATTCGCGTATAAGGCATAGTATCGGTTTGCTAATGAGACATAAGCTGCCTGCATGAAAAGACGCCCCTGACGTCCGGTGTTGATATCTTCCTCAAACAGTTTTGGCAGTATGGTAGCATCAATGATCCACACTTCTGAATTTTTACCTGCCACAATATCGAACATTGCGGGAGCGTTGTCCATGCAGGATGGATAATCACCTAACAGGGCATCAGGAAAGGCAAAACCGCCTATTTTATTAATTCCATCCACCGTATATTTGAAATATCCTGACTTCACATAACCGCAAACATTAGTCGGCTCACCCTTTCGGCAAAGATACTCACCTTTTTTCAACGACACAAGTTTACCACGGCTTTCTATCAAGTCGTGCCAGAATTGAAGGTCAAGTCCTTCAAGATGCGTGTTAAAGTGTCGCTTCACGAATGAAAAGTTTCGATCCGGTGGATTATTTCTTAATGAGTCGAATTGCAGCCCAATGGTCGCCTTCTTCTGTGGTTTTGTCGAGGGTAAATCCCAAAGGTTGGGCTGATGCCATTATTACCGGAATGTCTGCAGTATAGAAGCCACTTAAAAGGAGTACTCCCCCACTTTTTATTTTTTTTGCATATATTGCTATGTCAGAAGTGATGACGTTGCGGTTGATATTGGCAAGGAATATGTCAGCGGGTTCGCATCTTTCCAAGGAAGTGGCATCTCCTAATATGAAATTAATTGCTTGACCATTGAGAGCAGCGTTTTCAATAGCATTGTCAAATGCTCCCGGATCAATTTCAATACCTGTTACATTTCCGGCTCCCCTCATCTTACATAAAATGGCAAGAATTCCAGTGCCTGTGCCCATATCGATCACAGATTTTCCTTCTATGTCTTTTAAGTCGAGGATATACCGCATCATTTGAGAGGTAGTGGCATGATGACCGGTACCGAAAGCCATCTTAGGATCGATAAGAATATCATAATTAGCCTTAGGAATATCCTTATGGAATGAAGAATGAACTACAACTTCCCCTGCTATCACAATAGGTTGGAAATAATGCTTTTCCCACTCTTCGTTCCAGTTCTGACTCTCCACATACTCTGCCTCAAAGGAAATAGATGTCTCAATCGGGAAATCAGCTAAGATTTCTGCTATTGATTCTTCTGAGTAGGCTGATGACTGTACATAGGCAGTAAGCCCCGCTTCATCGGGCTCAAAACTTTCGTAGCCGATGTCTGCGAGGAATGCCGCCAGAAGATCAGTAATGTCTTCTGAACATGGGGCGCATTCGAAGCGCACTTTATAATAATTCATGATTTCTTCTTTCGGAAAAACGAGAATACCTTTTTCATAGTCCCAAAAGCAGATATCCCCAGCATTATATAATCAGTATAATTCAGACCTCGGACTATTTTCATGGGAATAGACCCTAATCGGGATGCCGCTTTCAGAGTGCCGTCGGAAGCAAAAGGATTTCTGTCTTTCAGACTATCAACCTGCTGAAGGAGTTTTTCTTTGGCAAACTCCTTTCTCACAGTAATCAAAGCCCTTCGATGACGAATCTCGTCAAGAGTATATCCCTGGAATTCAACAGGCTCTTCAGCGGGAGTCAAAACTTTGTCCTTTCCTTCTATTCGTTTTATATTCTCCATAATCCGGGTGTTATTTTAAGAGTATTTTGGTAATTATCCTTGCTATAGGATTTATAATCAATTTCTCTTTAAAAAGATAGATTATAGCCAATAAAACAAGGATGCATCCTCCTGCAGCCAAGAAAGATAGAGCAAAACCCAATATTTCTTTAAAAAGGAATGCAAGCGAAATACCAAACATTATCAATGCTGTGATGCCAAAGAGCAGGCATACTGCTCCGGTGCATGCCAGCCCGGCAAGCATCGTGAGTTTTTCTGCGGCTGTCAGTTTGGCATACTCCAATTCAAGAGTAGCCCAGTCTTTCGACCGGGCTAA
>CAMWQF010000253.1 GCA_947176285.1 uncultured Porphyromonadaceae bacterium | reverse complement strand
CGGATAAATTAGTTAGTGATCTTGAATGTTGGATTGATGATATCAATTCGCAATGTACCCCTCCCGATAGTTTCATCTTGCCCGGAGGGACACCCTTGGCTTCACTGATACATCAGGCAAGAGTGACTGCTCGGAGAGCAGAGAGGAATTTATGGCGTATTAATGACCTGGATCCTGTGCCTGAGATTATTCTTCAGTATGTTAATCGTCTTTCAGACCTATTCTTCATTATGGCACGTCATGAACTTCAGAAACTCGGTTGCCATGAAGAGGTGTGGCGTGAATTTGGATATAAAAGAAAACTAAAAAAATGAAACGATTGTCACCTATAATGCTGGCAGGGACTGGAAGCGATGTGGGAAAAAGCCTTATAGCAACCGGATTGTGCCGTATCTTTCTTCAAGACGGATATTCACCCGCTCCTTTCAAAGCCCAGAATATGGCTCTCAATTCCTATGCCACTCCCGATGGACTGGAAATTGGCAGGGCTCAGGCGGTTCAGGCTGAAGCTGCCGGTATTCCCTGCTCTTCAGATATGAATCCGATTCTTTTGAAACCTTCCGGTGAACATACATCTCAGGTGGTCTTGAATGGAAAACCATCCGGCAATCGAGACGCGTATTCATATTTCCGCAAGGAGGGAAAAGAAGAGTTGCGTAGGTTGGCACATGAAGCTTTTGATCGGCTTTCTTCATGTTATAATCCCATAGTTCTTGAAGGTGCAGGGAGTATTTCCGAACTGAATCTGCGTGACGGAGATATCGTAAATATGTCAATGGCGCGTTATGCCGGTGCGGATGTGATTCTGGTTGCCGATATCGACAGAGGAGGAGTGTTCGCAAGTGTTTATGGGTCAGTGATGTTGCAGACTCCGGAAGACCGTCAGCGTATCAAAGGTATAATCATCAATAAGTTCAGAGGTGATCTGAGGTTGTTTGAGAGTGGAAGGAAGCAGTTGGAAAATTTGTGTGGAATTCCGGTGCTCGGAGTAGTGCCTATGGCTAAACATATAAAAATTGATGAAGAGGATTCTGTGGCACTTGAAAGTAAAAATAAATCGACGACCGAGAATAAGGTAAAGGTAGGAGTTATTGCTTTACCACATATCTCCAATTTCACTGATTTCAATGTGCTGGAGCGCCATCCTGAGGTAAATCTATTCTATATTACTGTCCCCGAGGAGGTTGATGAGGCTGATATCATAATAATTCCTGGAAGTAAGAATACTTTGTCAGATCTCAATCATCTTCGTAAAAAAGGTTTTGCAAGGCGCATAATAAGTGCGAGAGAGGCTGGGAAAAGTGTAATCGGAATTTGCGGAGGATATCAGATGATGGGAACAATGATATCTGACCCTGATGGAGTCGAAGGTGGCATCCGTGAGTTGCCTGGACTGGGACTCTTGCCGGTCTCCACAGTTCTGACCGTCACCAAGACTACAAGGCAGGTTCAATTCCGGTTATTTGATTCGGAAGAAATCTGTGAGGGCTATGAAATTCATATGGGGCATACTGAATCGAGTTCTCCTCTGACTCGGAATACTGATGGCGGCGAAGACGGATGTTTTGTAGACGAGCGGTGTTTTGGCTCTTATATACATGGAATCCTTGATAATTCAGTGGTTTTGGATTATATTTTAAATCCATATCGCACTCAGAGTTTTAAGACAGATTTTGATTATCGTTCATTCAAGGAGTCGCAGTATGATGCTTTGGCTGCATGGTTGAGAGAATACATAGATATTGATAGATTATATAAAATCATGATGGCTTATGATTGACGGGCACGGTGATGATATCTTTCGCTATGGCAATAGGGTAAAAGTAAATTTCAGCACAAATATTCATCAGGGTGTCGATCATTCCGGGCTGATGAGTCATCTTGCGTCGTGTCCCGAACTTCTATCTAATTATCCTGAACCGGAACCTGTCAGCGTGGAGAAGAAACTTAGTGAGACATATGGAATTCCGGTCGATAACATAATTGTAACGAATGGTGCCACAGACGCGATTTACTTAATTGCTCGGAAGATGCAGGGTGCTATGTCTGCTGTTGTAGTGCCTACATTTCGTGAATATCAGGATGCTTGCGCTATGTATGGGCATAGCGTCCGTTTCATACAAGAAAATGAAGTGTATGATGAAGTCCTTACAGTTGGCAATGCAGATGTTGTGTGGCTTTGCAATCCTAATAATCCTACAGGTAGGGTTTTTGATAGGGAAAAACTTCTTAAGATTATTGATGCCAATTCTGATACTCTGTTTGTAGTTGATCAGGCGTATGCCGACTATTCGGTAGTTGATGTCCTTACTGTCCAAGACGTATTGTCTAGGCACAACGTCATTATGCTTCAGTCGCTGACCAAGCAGTTTGCTGTTCCGGGCCTTCGTATAGGTTATGCTGTTGCCTCTTCAGAAATAGTATTCGGACTGCGTGTGATGCGTATGCCATGGTCGGTAAATTCTTTTGCGATCAAGGCAGCCCACTATCTTTTAAAATATATAGATGACTATCATGTCGATAAATATCAATTGCATGAGGAGGCGATGGGAATATCTCAGGCTTTTCGTCGTCTTGGCATTGAATGTCTTGATACGGATTGCAATTTCATCCTATGCAAGCTGCCAAAAGGAAATGCGTCTCGACTGAAGGAA
This sequence comes from uncultured Porphyromonadaceae bacterium, assembly GCA_947176285.1. Taxonomy (GTDB): domain Bacteria; phylum Bacteroidota; class Bacteroidia; order Bacteroidales; family Muribaculaceae; genus Lepagella. The sequence continues at coordinate 2,033 of CAMWQF010000253.1, read as the reverse complement.
TGGCTAATGGATAGGTATGGGCTGCTTATTAGGGATGCGTCAAATTTTGAGACTCTGGATAATTTATACTTTCGTGTGGCGGCTCAGGATCATGAGAGTAATAAACTTCTAATAAAATGTATTGAAGAATGGATATCCTTATAAGCATATCTCCGTTGATAATAGGTTGGATTCTCGACCTTATGTTTGGTGATCCTATAAGATTGCCTCACCCTGTAGTCTGGTTTGGCAAGGTTATCTCAGTAATGGAACATCTGTTCAATAAGGGAACTCATATAAAGATCAAAGGGGCTTTTGTATCCATTTTTCTTATCGTTGGTGTGTTTGCTGTGACTTGGCTGCTCTTGAAACTTCTTTCATCCGTATGGTGGCTTGATCTTGCAGTGCAGTCAGTATTGGTGTTTTATTGTCTTGCCGGCACTACGCTCATTCGCGAAGTCAGAATGACCTTTATTGCGGTTGAAGAGTCCCTAGAATCAGGGCGCAGACAAGTTGGTAGGATTGTAGGTAGAGACACTTCAGGACTTTCAGCCCAAGAGATTCGTACCGCTGCGCTCGAGACGTTGGCAGAGAATCTAAGTGACGGAGTGATTGCTCCTCTCTTCTGGTTTGCTATTTTAGGTGTACCGGGCATGATGGCTTATAAAATGATCAATACTCTCGACTCGATGATTGGATATCGAAACTCCCGATACAAGGATTTCGGTTGTGTGGCTGCCCGTATAGATGATGTGGCTAACTTTATTCCGGCAAGGCTGACAGCGTTCTTGATGGTGCTGGTCGCCGGTAGGTTGAAGCTTTTACGATTTATTGTAAAATATGGGAGACAACATCTAAGTCCCAACAGCGGCTATCCCGAGGCTGCTTTAGCCGGTATCCTTGACTGCCGTTTCGGTGGTCCGCACGACTACTTCGGTGAGAAAGTCGACAAACCTTTCATCGGAGAACATCACAGGGATTTCACCATCAATGATGCAGCAAAAGCAATTAGCATAAACCGTCGGACTGAATTTCTTGCGATAACCATTACCATACTTTTCAGATTGTCAATTCTATTACTGATCCGAATGGGGGGATATTTCTGAATAGGGAATCGTAATCTTGGCTTGTGAAGATATTGAGGGCGTGCACAAGGATGCCTCCATGAGTGAATACCGCTACATTGGTTATGGATGGAGTTTCGCTGCGTAGGGACTCAATGAAGTCAATGAAGCGGCTTCTTTGTTGCATTGCTGATTCTCCACCTGTCGGAGCTACATTCATGTAGTCGTCAAACCATTCCTGAAGCCTCTGATCCTTTATCTCATTGAAATCCTGCATTTCCCATTCTCCGAAATTCATTTCAATAATTCGCGGATCGGGTATGGCATCAGGAAATCCACAGTATGTGGCAAGTTTACGGCAGCGGCTTAGAGGACTGGTGAAGATTCTGTCAAAAGAACGGTATTTTAATCGTTCAGCCACTTTCTCTGCTTCCTGTGGAAATGTTTCTGCCAATTCCACATCAGTATGTCCGTAGCATATCCCTCGTGGAACTGCTACGGATGTATGTCGTATAAGAGTTATCTTCATAGAGTTTGAGCGTTGTAGATTATTGCGATCGCAGCAAGCATTGATAGTTCGCAAAGCAGGCAGGAGGCACCGCAACAGTCGCCTGTATATCCTCCGATCTTATGCCTCATATATAATATCAACATGCCTATGACTATAATTGGAGCGAATATTGACAATGACAGGAATGAATCAATGTATGCCAACATGCATATTGGCAACAAGCCTGTTATAATCACGTTCAATAACTGCCATATCGTCATACGTTCATAACTGATTTTATTTTTGGCTCCTTCCGGTCTGGAATAAGGGAGAAAGTTGACAAGTTGTGCAGCGCAAGCTTTGGCAAAGACATCAGAGGCGAATATGCCGGCGATAGCGATTTCGAGAGGCAGAGACACGACTATCGAAACAAACCAAAGATAATAGAATATCAATCCGATCACGCCGTATGTCCCGATGTGGGAATCCTTCATTATGGC
>CAMWQF010000252.1 GCA_947176285.1 uncultured Porphyromonadaceae bacterium | reverse complement strand
CTCAAGTAGAATATCTCAAGAAATATTTTCGCCTTTTCTTTGTCCGTATGACAGAGGATGGAAAGTTAGAAGAAGGATGGCTTCGTCAATTACATCGCTCTGCCGGAGGCGGAGATAAGTTTCTTCTTAATCCTAAATTATTCGCCTCCCAGACAAAGAAGGAACTAATGAAACTTGACTGGAACAAGAATTTGTTCCGCAATGAGGGCATTGGTAAGGATAACACTTATTCTTTCTGGCCATTCGGCAGCAAGTTTGATAGTTTCAAAAAAGCATTTCTCCAAGAATTACATAGCGAAAGAGCCAATGGTATTTCAAATCGTGGAGAGCAGATGTATAAGCTCATCTACGACACATTGACTAAACTTTATAATTTCAATTGATATAGGATATGTCAAAAGCGCTTCTCATACAGAGTTATACCACGCTGAGCACCGGCATACAAGGCGAATGGAATGAGCTAAATATGGCTAATTCCTATATTCAAGGCATTCAGACTAGTGACATTCTAGGAACAGTAAATGCACAGACATTGAATGCTCTGATTTCAGGTGTTCCTTCTCCTTGGGCGAGGGCGAAACTATTCAAATATGCACTTGATACCATCAACAATCCAAATCCCGATATTAACGACGGAGGACTGTTGAACTTCTATCAGATATTACACGGCGAATGGCGAGGTTTGTTAGCTACGATTGCTTTGTATCCTGATAGAATTCGCTTCTCTGCCCCAGTTTATATGAACGTCAAGGGAGATGACTATAATATTGCATCTGCATTCGGACGAATGCTGTTTGATGAAAAGGACGTTTGGAGCAATCAGGACGATCTTATTAAAAATCCAGACGCTCAACCATTCATCCATTTAATATACTATCGCAATAAACTCGTTGGAGGCACATCGCCTCTCACAGGAGTTTTCACTGGTGTAAATTACGCTAATTTAGAAAACTACGCCTCAGATATTAACTGGTATAGAAATGGAAAATTTGAAGATCCAACTCGTTACCTCACACCTCAGCAATTGCAAAAAGTCTATCTCTTTGTAAAGAATCTCAATCAGAATATTGCTCAATTTGAGACTTTGATAAATTCCCAGCGCAACGGGAAAAAGAGGATAAATTTATCCGGCTTTAAGGGTATGGCGAGAGAATGGGAAAATGAGCTTCTTCTTCAAGGGGAAAACAAGCTGATGCATATCGGACCTATTGCTAAGTACGGGAATCTAACAAATCCTTTCAAAGCCCTGTTTGACAACAATATTCCGGTTTATCGCACTTCCAACAACACTTTTACTTTTACAAACGCCGCCAACACTCAACTGATTGGAGACATAAACAGTCTATTAAGCGATTCTCCTTATGTCATAGGCTGGTCTGAAGATGTAAATACTGATAACTCACTATATGATGGACCCGTTTATCTATTAAAGATACACGATCTAAATGCTACCACCGTTAGATACTTTAGTGTACCTCTTTCCGAAATGGCAGTGGAGATATTCCAAAAAAACCTGTCAAGTATGTTGGGATATATTCCTTCTAACTGTATCTGTATGCAAGGTCAGCTTAATGACAAAGGTCAGTTAGTTGTCACATTGTCATTGCAAATTGACGGTAAGGATGTAATGCTGAATCCAAGAGAATACAACATTTTTTGGCAAGATAAACCTCAGAAGGTCATTATGTGGCCAAATTTCATATCGGATGATTGGACACGCTATTACCTATACTCTCAGAAAACTGACTCGACTCAGCCAGAATTCCTTGCTTTGTTTAAAGACAAGGATAATGGTGGGATTCTTAAGGATAGATTAGGAAATTTCTATACAATTGATAAAATTCCGACAAACGGCACACCTTCTCCAGTCAGGGTAAAACAACTTGTAAAAACTCCTGCAGATGCAGGAGATGGGTTGCCTAATTATCAGATTCAAATGGTTGACACTCCTGTTTTGGGATTAAAGGCTAATGTCAGTTTAGGAGTAAAGACAGTAACCGCTGGGTTCCTTATCTTACGCAATGACGTTATTCATGATTTAACCTCACAGCCTCGAAATAATACAGCTACTGTCGGATTTGATTTTGGCAGTAATAATACATGTGTTTTCTTCCGGGATACACAAAGCAATGAGGTTCAGCCTGTATGTTTTAATAATTTCAGGACAATGCTGGTCGGACAGGAAACAATCACCCCTGATAGAGTGGCCGAATTGGATGAACTTCTGTTCTTTTCTAATTTTGATTCCAAAAACGGTCAATTCAAATCATGGTTACAAGAGCATGATGGGAGGACTAATCCATATACACAAATGGATGAGATTGCTGGTGGTGTCCCTGTAAACCGCCCTAATGTACAAGTCAACAAGATGACTGACCGCATACTTGAGACTCAGGCCGGTGTTCTTCACTACAATATGAAATGGCTGAATGATGATCTCGGACTTAAGAAAAAAAGAGCCTTCATTAAGTCGCTATGGCTTCAAACCTGTGCATTCCTTTTCACTAATGCCATTACTCCTACCATTATCAATTGGAGTTACCCGGGTGCTATGATGAGACGTGATGTTAATGAACTACAACAGACATTCCTACAACTGCAGGGAGCCACGCCAATTCAAAATGTGCAGATTACGGTAAGGCAGGGAATCACTGAAGCTGAGGCTGTATGCGCTTATGCTGTTGAATTGCCAGGGTTCGGTTTAACACCTGATAATATGTTCCTGGGTATTGATGTAGGAGGCAGCACAAGTGATATTCTGTTGCTTGCCAGAGATCCACAAAACAATGGAAATAATACGTTAGTTTATGAAAGCAGCATTCGTCTTGCAGCTGGCGTATTCTTCAATGCCGTAACTAACTCCCAGCAGTTCAGGAACGCTTTGGTAACATTCCATGGAGGTCATAATACAAGTGTAAACGTGATGAACATAAACGAAATAACACGTAATGACAATAAGAATAAGGCACCGTATTACCTGAACTGTATCTTCGACCAACTAAAACCGGATGAATATGATATATTCTATCAATCCTTAGCTGCAAATGCCAAGTTTACATTTACTATTCCGGCATATGTAACTGGAGCAATACTGTTCTATTCTGGTATGCTGATAGGGAAAGGGCTAAAGACTTGCACAGTGCCATGGGCTATGGGACAAGTAGACATCCTGCCTTTTGGAAAAGGCGGTCGCCTTTTCCACTGGTTGTATCAGGCGGTAGGAGAAGATAGCACCAATGAATATTATAAAGCGTGTCTTAATGCAGGAATAAATTGCATATGCAAAAAAGAGGTAAGCGTAGTGTTCCGCTGCCAGATAGCGACCAATAATAAGACAGAGGTTGCTCGTGGACTGTGTGTTCCCAGACATCAATTTGCGATTAATGATAATCTTGGCAACACCGATATATGCGGAGAAAAGAATGTCTTTTTTCGCAATGGCGGAGAACGTATCCCAATTAGTGAGGATCAAATACTTGAAGGCCAATATTTCAGAAATCCATCCCAGTTTGAACTTTCTCAGTTAGAGAATTTCAATATCTTTATGGATTTATTCCTTTCATTCATATGTAGGGACACCAATATTTATAATGGTGATGAGCAAATATTAAGAGAGGAATTACGAGATCTGCCAGGAAGCATACCGAATTTCATCACTACGGATCCCGAATATCAAAAGGCATTGAGCTTAGGACATAAAGATTTTCCATACCATCAACCAATGATAGTGACTGAAATGGCTGCATATTTGCAAAAACTGATTCAGCGTATATTTGGATTCTAAATGAAGGTATTATCTCTCTACATAGATAAATGGTATATTATTGGCTCTGTCATTGATGGAGCCAATAGTGAACATTTACATCTCAGCAATGTAGAAGAAAGAATATGGCTATATTTCTGGACTAACAGTACGGTCAATAGTGTAAAATACGGTCAAAACTATAAAGACGAAGCTTTTAACGGAAGGATTGGCTTCTATAAAGATATTTTTGACCTGCTCCCTGATTACAAGCAGTATTCTTATGAAAAGTATGGGGAGCGAAAACCTATGGCAAATATTTTTGATGATGCAGGAATCTTTGGCGATTTGAAGAAATCTTTTGGTGCAGAGAGTGATATTCCTGTTTATCTTTCTTTTTCGGCTGATATTGATATTGTGTCTCAACAGATTTTTATCAACTTGCTGAATGATAACAATTTTATTGTCAAGCAATATACCGAATCCATAAATACATTAGCTGTGGAGTTTTTGGATCGTAAAGGCCGTATTTCTCATCTGCAGTATGTGTTGGTTGTTAATGCCTGCAATGAAAATCTAGTTTATTCTTTATGCCAGAGAGATAATGACCAAGTAAAAATCAAAGCTACAAGGTCGGAGAATGGCTATGGAATTGATTGTCGGGAACAAGCCATTGTTGAAGAGGTATTGGAGTATCTTCAGAATGCAACCAGATTCCTTACAAATGACCTCAATGAGAAAAAGGAAGAACTACTTTACCTTTCACAATATGCTCAAGAGTGGCTGCAAAGGGTTGACCATGCACCCGCTTATGCTCCGGTACCTTTAGGTAACATACATTTCAAAAAACAAAGTTGCAATGATGTTCCGGTCACAATAAGTCCACAGAGAGTTAATGATCGCACTAAAAACATAATAGAGAAACTGGTTGCTAAGGCTGTTGACCTTTTATCTGATTGCAATAT
>CAMWQF010000251.1 GCA_947176285.1 uncultured Porphyromonadaceae bacterium | reverse complement strand
GGTAAATAATAGGTCATTATGAAAATTCTTGTTACAGGAGCTGCCGGATTTATTGGCTTTCACCTCGTTCGTGCGTTGTGCGATAAAGGCGAGACAGTATTCGGCATTGACAACATCAACGATTATTATCCCGTCAGTCTGAAATACGCGCGCCTTGCCGAATGTGGTATCGCTGAGCGCGAGATTGTGCAAGGTCACGTTGTCAAAAGTTCAAGTTTTCTCGACTACCGTTTCTGCCGCATCGATATCTGCGATAAACCCAAGTTGGACGAACTTTTCGCCCGCGAGAAGTTCGACGTTGTTGTCAATCTCGCAGCCCAAGCCGGCGTTAGATACTCGATTGAAAACCCTTACGCCTATATCGAAAGCAACATCGTAGGATTTCTCAACATTCTCGAAGCGTCACGAATAAATAAGGTTAAACATCTTGTATATGCATCCTCATCGTCTGTCTATGGCGGGAACACCAAGACCCCGTTCTCAGAGACAGACCGCGTCGATAATCAGGTATCTATTTATGCCGCCACAAAGAAGAGCAATGAGCTGATGGCTAACGTTTACAGCAAACTTTACCATCTTCCGACGACAGGTCTACGCTTTTTCACAGTCTACGGTCCTTGGGGTCGTCCCGATATGTCTCCGTTCCTCTTTATGGATGCGATTTTCCACGACCGACCCATCAAGGTATTCAACAATGGGAACATGCTCCGTGACTTCACTTATATCGACGATATCATCGAAGGCGTTACCCGAATAATCAACGTCATTCCCGATAACGACGTCCCCGCATCGGTTTACAATATTGGTAATCAGACCCCGACGCGCTTGATGGACTACATCGAATGTATCGAACGAGCCACTGGCAAAGAGGCAAAGAAAGAATTCCTCCCAATGCAACCTGGCGACGTCTACCAGACCTACGCCGACTCCTCCGCCCTCGACTCCGCAACCGGCTTCACCCCCAACACATCACTGCAAGAGGGTATAAATAAAACTTGTGATTGGTTTATAGGTTTTTTCAATTTATAAAATTTATATAATGCGAAATAAGATAATACAATCATTAAAGCTATATATTAATAATCCGAAGTTGTTCATTCTTAGTATGATGAGTCGGACGTGTAATCTTTGGTCTGATAAAGCTTATCTTAAAATTGTATACTATTTACGTTTCGGTAGAAGATTAAATTTGAATGACCCCAAAAGCTATACTGAGAAATTGAATTGGCTAAAAATACATAATATTCATCCAGAATATTCCAAATTTGTAGATAAGGCAGCAGTTAAAAATTTTGTAGCAGAAAGGTTAAATTCTCAAGATAATATCATCAAAACAATTGGTGTTTGGAATTCATTTGATGAAATTGACTTTTGTGCTTTACCTGAACAGTTTGTTCTTAAGACTACTAATGGTGGTGGAAATGCAGGCGTTGTAATTTGCACAAATAAATCAAGCATAGATTATGCTAGCGCACGTAAAAAATTACGTCTTGTTCCCTCTAAGATATATAAAACCTCCCGAGAATACGTGTATTACAATGTTCCACCTCGCATTATTGCAGAAGAATTCATAGAAGCCCCTAATAATGAGCTTAGTGATTATAAGTTTTTCTGTTTTGATGGGGAACCAAAATTTCTATTTGTAGGTAGCGAACGGCAAATAGAAGGCGAGGATGTGAAATTCGATTTTTTTGATACGGACTTCAACTATATATCTATTATGAACGGTCATGCACACGCGAAAAAAAGACCGGAAAGACCAAAGAATTTCGAAGAAATGCTCGAAATAACTCGTAAGCTATCAGCAGGTTTTAAACATGTTCGCGTTGACTTATATAATGTAGATGGTAAAATTTACTTTGGTGAGCTGACATTTTTCCATCACGCAGGATTTGTTCCCATAACCCCATATGAATGGGATCTAAAATTCGGTGAATTTCTTAATATAAAATAGTATAAAATACTCCGTTGGGCATATTCTCCCTATTACATACGAATAAGAAATTGCTTGCTAATTTTTCATGGTTGGCAATTTTGGAGATATTCATTTTAATTGCTCCGCTTATTACTTATCCATATCTTGTCAGAGTTCTCGGGAGAGAATTATACGGATGGGTTATCACAGCTCAAATTACGGCCTCTTATTGCACTGTGCTAATTGATTTCGGATTTAAAAGAATCAGTGCTCGTCATATCGCGACCAATTCTGACAATCCTGCAAAAATGGGAGAAGTTGTTTCTGCGATTTTAATACTCCGTTGGGCTTTATGGATACTAAGTTTTGTGATATATTTTGTGGTAGTATGGTCTATTCACACATATCGACAACAGTTACCGCTATTTCTTTATTCTTTTCTTACAACACTTAGTTCTGTTTTATTTCTTGATTTCTATTTTCAAGGGATTGAGAACATGAAGTACATTACAATAATCAATATCATCGTACGAGGTGTTTTTGTTGCAGCGACTTTTATAATAATAACTAGTCCATCGGACTATATTTATATACCTATTTTATGGAGTTCTGGATATATACTTGGCGGAGCCCTTTCTCTTTGGATTGCTTTCTGTAGACATAAACTTTCATTCAAACGCCCACGCATGGAAGTCCTGAAAAAACATATGAGAGAAGGATCTATAATCTTTTTTAGCGACGCGATGCTGACAATAAAAGATAAATTAAATTATAATATTATGGGAGCAATGATAGGTATGGCAGATGTCGTTGTTTATGACATAGGCTCAAAAATCAGCGCGCTCCTTCAAAAACCTGTAACAATTCTTAGTACAGCACTATTTCCTAAGATGGCAAAAGCTCCTTCAGTGGCGGTTGCTAAAAAAACGTTAATATATATATCAATTGCAACAACAGTTATGGTTGCGGTTGTCAATGTATTTCTACCATGGATTATCAAATTCTTCATTGCAGAGGAAATAGACATCACCGCCATACGAATCTATACATTAGCTCCAATTATATTGGGAATTAGTTCATTTATAGCTGTGAATATTTTCTATGCGTTTGGTAAAGATAAATGGATACTAAGTTCCACTATAGTGACTACCATAGGCTACATTGTAATGTTAGGCATCATGTTCTTCTGTGGATGGTTAAATAGTGTTTTGGCATTTGTTTCCCTTACAATCGTTTCGCTTCTAATCGAGGCTATCTACAGAGCAATTATGACCGCAAAATTATTTCGGTAAAATATATTTTGGTATAGGTACTTACTCTATATGCTAATAAAAATAAATCTATAAAAAACACCTACAGGTTATGAATAGGGTATTTCTCTCTCATAGTAGTATCGATAAAGTTTTTGTAAGAAGAGTTGCTGATATATTAGGTGATATCGCAATAATTGATGAGCGTGATTTCGCAGCCGGGGCACGAACCATAGATGAAATAGCAGAAAAGATTAATGATGCAACTATATTTGTTGCGTTTCTGTCTCAGAAAGCTCTTGATTCTGATTGGGTTCAAAAAGAACTGGATATAGCTATTGAATATTCAAAATCAAAAGATATTGTAATATTAATTTTTAGTGTTGACAAGACAGTTGTATATTCCGATAAGCGTATTCCGGAAAGTTTAAGAAAACATTATAATATTAAATTTATGAAGACAGCAGAGACTGCTGTCTCTCGGATTAAAGATACTGATCGAATGCTCAATCTTAAGCATTCACCTGCATTACGAGAAGCTGAGACTATTTTCCTTGGAAGAACAAACCAAATTCGGCAGTTTGAATCTGATTTTTCTAATATAGATGGTATAGTTCCAACTTTTATAGTCGCGTATAATTATTATGTAGGCATTGGAAGGCGTCATTTTGTAAAGCATGTGCTAAACAAAATAGGAATCCTTAAATATACCCAGACGCCCATAACCGTTACTTTACATAAGGGAGAAAGTATTGAGAACCTCATAATCAAACTGAATAGCGTTGTTTTTAGCGATGAAGTTGCTCAGGCGGATTTACATGAACTATCATTAGATAGAAAAATAGATATCCTTCTAGATCTAATTAAGGAATACAAACGGAATAATCGTATAATTTTTATAATTGATGAAGGGGGTATTGTATTACCTAATCATCAAATTGTAGAATGGTTTGACCGCGTAGCCCAAGATCCAGGGTTGCACAACCGTCTTACATTTTGCCTTATATCAAATTGGGAGCCTAATTATCGTTATATTAATAAAACTAATCCCGGAGTATCTTATCACATAGATGAACTGGATAGAATTGATACTCAAAATTTATTCTTGAACCTCTTAAAAATTTACGGACAAAATCAATTGTCATCAAATATAAAAACCGAATTCATATCTAAACTTACTGGGATCCCGGCGCAGATACGATTTGCAGTCCAACAGATTAAAGTCTCGGGTTCTCAAAATGCAATGTTAAGAATAGAAGATATAGCAACACATAGTGATTCATACTCTGCTGCACTTATTGAAGCAATAAAATCAAATGAATTAGCATACCAATTATGTTTAATACTTGCAGACGGAGGTATAAGCATAGATGTCGTATACGATGTTTTTGGCGAAACAGAGGATGTAAAGAATGCCCTTTCTTTTTTATATGATTATTCCGCACTTGAATATATATCAGGATCAATTACAAGTGTAAGGTTAAATGCTACGATATCAGACTTTATAAAACGACGAGATCTTCCACGCACATCGAGATATAAAG